>NZ_JBICCO010000057.1:0-42469 GCF_043119405.1 Achromobacter sp. 413638 | reverse complement strand
CCCCCCCCCCCCCCCGCCGCCGCGCCTCCGGGAAACTGGAACCACAGCGCGCCGGCGCCCCAGGCGGCCAGCGGCAGCAGGCAGACGCCGGCCAGCAGGCGCAACCAGGGGGAAGGACGGCGATAAACGGCGTTCGGGGCTTGGAGCATAGGCAGGAGGATCAAGGCGCCGGGCCGGACGTTGCGCGCACGGCGGGCGCGGCGCCATCGTTCAGAACGTCACCTTGACCGAGGGCGCGCTGCGGCGGGCTTCGCCATGGAAGACCGCCTCGATATTGTTGCCGTCCGGGTCCAGCACGAAGGCGCCATAGTAGCCGGGATGATAGGGCCGGTAGCCGGGCGCGCCATTGTCCTTGCCGCCGTGGGCCAGCGCGGCCTGATGAAAGGCGTCCACCATGGCGGTGTCGCGGGCCTGGAAGGCAAGATGATGGCGGCCGGTCAGTTGCCCCTGCGCGGCCGGGCTGGCGGCGGTGGACACGAACAGTTCGTCGGCCCAGAAGAAGCTGTCGCTGACGCCGCCCATGGGCACGCCCAGCACGTCGAACACCGCCTGGTAGAAGCGCTGGCTGGCCGGCAGGTCTCGCACCACCAGATGAACGTGGTCGATGAGGCGGCCTCGGTGGATTTCGTTGGTCTCCATGCGGTGCTCCGGGAATGCGCTGAGGGTGGGCTGGAAGGGAAATCGGCGCTACGAATATAGCGCCATATCATGTCGGAGCGATGCGCGCCGCGCCCCTCTACAATCAGCGATCCGCGCACCTTCCTTGCCCTGTCGCCGGCCGAGATCGAACGTCGGTCCGGCAAGGGCCGCGCCCGCCTGCCTCTCATCGGATCCGTCCATCATGCGCCTGCGCCTTGCCGCCCTGCTGACCGCCCCCTTCGCGCTCGCCCTGCCCGCCGTCCATGCCCAGACCACGGTCAAATCGCTGGATCAGGTGCGCGACGTCATCCAGACCGACGCGGCCAGGCAGATGTTCGACCAGCAGATGTCGGGCAAGCCCGCGCCGGACGGTTTCGGCACGGCGCTGCCGGCCGGCTTCACGGCGGACTTCCTGCTGCGGCAGCTGGCGCCCGGCCAGCCCGCCGACCGGCTGGTGCTGGCCGGCGCCAAGCCCTGGCCGCAGCGCGAGCGCGCCTACGTCGGCGTGGTCTGCCTGGCGGCCTCGGCCGAAGCGGCGGCGCAGTCGGCCAAGTATTCGCGCAACGAATGCGTGGCCTTGTCCGGCAGCGACGGCGATCAGAAGTCCGTGTGGTTCGGCGTATTCGAAACCGGGGCGGACGGCGCGCCCGCGCTGGTCGCGCGCACCGAAACCCCGGTGTCCGTAGAGACCGACTGGGAAGACTCCAATATCGATCCGCCCATCGACCTGGCGATGCAGGACGCGGGCAAGCCCATGCTGGCCGCGCCGCAAAGCTGGAAGCGCTTCGACCTGGCGCGCTACCAGATCCGTCCGGACGAAACCGCCTTCGGCGTGCGCGCCGGCTGGAGCGAGGGCTATTCCGGCGGCGGCGCCGATTTCGAGGCGCTGTACCTGTTCCGCATCGAGGGCCGCGCGCTGCGCGTGGTGTTCGCCCAGCCGATGGCGTTCTACAAGATGCTGGCCGGCGACTGGAACCCCGACGGCACGCGCGAGCATATCGAGTCGGACGCGAGCAACACGCTGTCCCTGTTGCCCGGCAAGACCGATGGCTACTTCGACATCCAGCTGCGCCAGCAGAAGGGTGTCTGGAAGCAGACCTTGAAGTGGTCGGCGGCACGCCAGCGCTACGAGTGAGCGGGCCGGCCGCCCGCGAGAGTCGGTTCCGCGCCTTGCGGCAGGCGAAGGCAGAACTTCGGGCGGACATGGCGAACCGGACGCGCAGCGTACTCAACACAATCCGTGGCGTGACGCGATGACGTCCGGCAAACTTCGCCGGCCCAGGCTATTTCGCAACAATCGCGACCGGTGACGACAATCCCCAATTGTGGAATTTGTTACTGCTGCCTTAGGATTCGTCCTCGCTGAACCGTTAACACCTTAGGGCTGTTCCAGGACTGCTGCGTCCTGCCAGCTTCGGACTCTCGGCAAACCCCGCTGTTGCTCCATGTTCTGCCGCCAGGGTATGGCTTTCGCACGTCTCAACCATACAAGTAACAAGAAACTACAAACAAGACGATGAATATTTCCATACAAGGCCGTTCCTTGCGCCTGCCCCCGCTGCGCCTGCGCCTGTGGGGCGTGATCGGCGCCGGCGCGCTGCTGTCGGGCTGCGCCAGCTTCACCGCCCAGCCGCTGAGCGCGGATGACATCAAGACCCAGGTGCAGGCCGACCGCCAGGCCCTGGCCAGGGACGTGGCGCCGGTCAGCGGTCCGGTGCCGCTGGAAGAAGCGATCGCGCGCGCCATCAAGTACAACGCCGGCCAGCGCCTGCGGGCGATGGAGGAAGCGGTGGCGCAGGGCACCTATGATGTGTCCACCTTCGACATGCTGCCCAAGCTGGTGGCGTCGGCCGGCTACCGCTACCGCGACAAGGACCTGATCACCCGCAGCACGGACTCGGTGACGGGGCAGCCCTCGCTGGCGCATCCCTACATCTCGACCGACCGCGACTACACGCAGAGCGCCCTGACGCTGTCCTGGAGCCTGCTGGATTTCGGCCAGAGCTATTACGCCGCGCACCAGAACGCCGACCGCGTGCGCATCGCCGCCGAGCGCCGCCGCAAGGCCATCTACACGCTGGTGCAGGATGTGCGCACCGCCTACTGGCGCGTGGTCGCCAGCCAGGCGCTGGAAAGCTCGCTGCGCTCGGCCCGTGACCAGGCGGAAAAAGCGCTGGCCGACGCCCGCAAGGCCGAGGCCGAGCAGCTGCGCTCGCCGCTGGAGCCGCTGCGCTACCAGCGCCAGCTGCTGGAGAACGTGCGCCTGCTGGAAGCCATCCAGGAAGAACTGTCGGCGTCCCGCATCGAGCTGGCGTCGCTGATGGGCCTGCCGCCTGGCATGGACACCCAGAACCTGCGCGTGGTGGAGCCCGCTTTCAACCCCCGCCCGCAATGGCTGGAACAGCCGGTCGAGGACCTGGAAGCGCGCGCGCTGATGCTGAATCCTGACCTGCGCGAAAGCCTGTACAACGCCCGCATCGCCCAGGAAGAGACCAAGCGCGTGCTGTTGCGCATGTTCCCCGGCCTGTCGTTCAACTACTCGCTGAACAAGAGCAACGACAGCTACCTGATCAACGACCATTGGCGCGAAGCCGGCGTGCAGGTCTCGTTCAACCTGTTGAGCCTGCTGTCCGCGCCGCAGCAATGGAAGCTGGCCAAGGACGGCGTGTCGCTGGCCGACCAGAAGCGGCTGGCCACGCAGATGGCCGTGCTGGCGCAGCTGCACATCGCCCGCCTGCAATTCGGCAACGCGATGAACCAATACCAGCGCGCCGACGAGATCGCCGGCGTGGACCAGCGCATCGCCCGCCATGTCGACAATCAGGTGCGGGCGCAGAAGCAGGCCGGTCTGGAACAGGTCTCGCAACAGGCCGGCGCCATCCTGTCGTCGCTGCGCCGCTACCAGGCCCTGTCCAACATGCAGGCCGCCGCCGCGCGCCTGCAGGCCACGCTGGGACTGGAGCCCGCGATCGACGGTTCGGACGCCATGCCGCTGCCCGAACTGACCGCCTCCGTCGCCCGCGGCCTGTCGCAATGGGAAAGCGGAAAACTGCCATGATTCTCCAGGACGCCGCGCGGCGCGGAACCGGCCTGGCCCGCCTGATCGGTCTGGCCTGGGCCCTGGGACTGGCCAACGTCGCGCCGGCAACGGCGCAGCCGCAGACGCCGACGCAGGCGCAACCCGCATCGGCGTTGCCGGCCATCCCCGCGCCCGCGCCAAGCGGCGCGCTGGAGCCGCGCGACATCCGCGCCCAGCTCGCGCCCCGGCAATACACCACGCTGGCGGCCGAGATCGGCGCCAAGGTGCAGCGCCTGGCCGTGACCGAGGGCGGCGCGTTCAAGAAGGACCAGCTGCTGGTGCAATTCGATTGCAGCCTGCAGCAGGCCCAGCTGAACAAGGCCCATGCCGGCCAGAACGCCGCCGACAAGACCTGGCGCGCCAACCAGCGGCTGGCCCAGCTCAATTCGGTGGGCAAGGTCGAACTGGAGACCTCGCAGGCGGAAGTGCAGAAGGCCGCCGCCGAGGTGGCCGCGAGCAAGGCGCTGCTGGACAAGTGCCGCGTGACCGCGCCCTACGCGGGCCGCGTGGCCGAGCAGAAGATCCGCGAACAGCAGTACGCGCAGCCGGGCCAGCCGCTGCTGGACATCATCGACGATACGGCGCTGGAACTGGAGTTCCTCGTGCCGTCGCGCTGGCTGGTCTGGCTCAAGCCGGGCGCGGCGTTCCAGGTGCGCATCGACGAAACCGGCAAGACCTATCCCGCCAAGGTGCAATGGCTGGCCGCCCGGGTCGACCCGGTGAGCCAGTCCATCAAGGTGAACGCCGGCATCGACGGGCATTTCGACGACCTGATCGCCGGCATGAGCGGACAGGTGCTGATGGAACCGCCGCCGGTCCGCTGACCCGTCCGGGCCGCCGGCCCGCTCCGAATTCCCTGCAAGACAGGACATACCATGACCTCGAACCAACGCTCCCTGTGGAATAAGGTCGCTCCGGCCATCAAGCGCGCGCTGCTCGGCGCGCGTCCGGATGCGGCGGGCCTGCCGGCGGCCGCGCGCCTGCCGGCCGCGCGCCCGCTGGCGCTGGAACAACGCTTCATGTTCGACGCCGCCGCCGTGGCCGCCACAGCCGACGCCGCTCATGCCGCCCGGCCGGAGGCCGCCCCGCCGGCCGAGGCGCAACGCCCCGATGCCGCGCGGCAGGCCGACGCCACGCCGGCCGGCGCCGACCTGGCCCGCGTGGCCATGGCCGCGGAAGCGCCGCGTCGCGAGATCGTGTTCGTGGACAACCAGGTCAAGGACTACCAGCAGCTGGTCGCGCAGGTCCGGCCCGGCACCGAAGTCATCGTGCTGGACAAGACCCGCGATGGCTTGCAGCAGATCGCCGACGCGCTGCGCGGCCGCAGTGGCATCGACGCGATCCACATCATCGGCCACGGCGCCGAAGGCAGCATGCGCCTGGGCTCGGTGGAGCTGAACGCCGCCGCGCTCAACGCACGCCAGGCGCAGCTGACCCAGATCGGCGCGGCGCTGACCGAACAGGGCGACATCCTGCTCTATGGCTGCGACATCGGCGCCAACGCCAAGGGCGCCGAACTGCTGTCGCGGCTGGCGCAGCTGACGCACGCCGACGTGGCCGCCTCCAGCGACCGCACGGGCGCGGCCGCCCGGGGCGGGAACTGGACGCTGGAAGCGGCCAGCGGCAAGATCGAAACGGCGGCGCTGTCCTTCGCGTACAACGACCTGCTGGCCGCCCCGCCCAGCCAGGACTTCGAAAGCTGGAACCGATCGCCCAACGGCTCAGCCGTCCTGCTCCTGGACGGCCTCAAATACCGCACCGACGGCGGCTCCGTCATCGACGTGACGGACGCGATGGACTATTTCGGGGAAACCTTCACCGGCTTTTCCGGCAAGGTCCTGCTGAGCAACATCTCCGGCAATCCCAGCACGGGATCGACCTTTCTGGAATTCGGCTCGCAGGACCGGGCGAACAACTTCGCGCTCAAATCGCTGACGATCAACGCTTTCGACAATGCCAGCGGTTTTGCCCAAAAGTACGTGATCTCCGGATACGACGACAGCTCCGGAACGAACGCGCTCGTGCAGATCAGCATCGACCTCACCACCAGCGGCACATACGGCACCGGCGACTGGGCCATCACCTATACCAAGGGCTCCTCGACCTACAGCGCCGGCACGCTGGTGTTCGGCAGCGCCTGGGGCAATCTGGATACGGTGCGCCTGACCGCCAACGACCGCAACCGGCCGGCGAGCCTCGCGCTGGACTCCATCACGCTGGGCGCGCCCGTGATTGTCGACGCGCCCCCGGTGGTCACGCCCTCGGCCGGTTCGTCGACCTACAGCAACGGCAACGGCCTGCCGGTGCAGGTGGACGCCAGCCTGACGCTGACCGATGCCGACAGCGCCAGCCTGTCCCACGCCACGGTTTCCCTGACCGGCGGCAGCTTCCACAGCGGCGAGGACGTGCTCGCCTTCGTCAACACCAACAGCGCGCTGTACGGCAACATCGTCAGCAGCTGGAACGCCAGCACCGGCGTGCTCACGCTCACCTCTTCAGGCAGCCTCGCCACGGTGGCCCAGTGGGAGGCTGCGCTGCGGGCGGTGATTTACCACGATAGCTCGACCATGCCGTACCAGGGCGACCGGACGATCACCTTCGTGGTCAATGACGGCACGTCCGACAGCTCGCCCGTCAGCAAGATCATGAAAATACTGCCCAACAGTCCGCCAGTCATCGGCAATCTGAGCGGCGACGCGGTGACCTATACCGAGAAAGGCGCCCCCGTGAGGCTGGACGCCGGCGCGCAGGTCACGGTGACCGACAGCGACACGCCCAACTTCAACAGCGGCAATCTCACCGTGCAGATGGTCAACAACGCCCGCGCCAACCAGGACGTTCTGGGCATAGACACCAGCGGCGCCATCAGCCTGTCCAATGGCGTGACCGTGGGTAGCGTGGTGAGCGTGTCGGGTGTGGCCATCGGCGTGATCGCTCCCAGTGGCGACGGCGCCAACGGAAACAAACTGATCGTGACCTTCAACGCCAACGCGACGCAGGCGCGCGTGGCCTTGCTGATGTCGGCGCTGACCTACAAGAACACCAGCAGCGATCCCTACACGGCCACCCGCAGCATCGTCTTCGGCATTTACGACGGGCGCGGCGGCAGCGCCTCGGCTGTCGTCAGCGTCGACATCGCGGCGGTGAACGATGCGCCAACACTCTCGGCCACGCCGCTCAACCCTGTCCATGTGCCAGGCGGAACGGGCGTGGCGCTATTCAGCGGCGCCAGCATCGACCCGGGCGAAGCCGGGCAGAACATCAGGCTCATTACCTTCACCGTGTCGGGCCTGGCGGACGGCGCCAGCGAACGCCTGACGATCGACGGCTCCACCATCGCGCTGGTGAACAACACCACCGTCACCACCAGCGGCCTGGGCCTGAGCGTGACGGTCACCGTCATCGGCAACACGGCGACGATCACGGTCAGCTCGGCCGGCATCAGCGCCGCCACGGCCAACGGCGTGCTCAACGGCATCACCTACCAGGACGCCAGGGCCTCGGCCTCCGGCGGCGCCCGCGTCGTGACGCTGACCGGCGTCACGGACAGCGGCGGCACCGCCAATGGCGGCGTGGACACCGCCGTCCTGTCGCTGGCGTCCACCATCACCCTGCCCTATGCGCCCGTGGTGACGCCCAGCGCCGGAAACCCGGAATTCACCATCAAGGGCTCCACGTCCGTGCCGGTGGCCGTGGACGGCGGCATCACGCTCAGCGACAGCGACAGCGCCACGCTGAGCCGGGCCGTCATCGCCATCGTCGGCAATCTCCAATCCAGCGACATGCTGCTGTTCACGGCCATGAACGGCATCTCCGGCAGCTACAGCGCCGGCGTGCTGACGCTGAGCGGCTCGGCCACGGTGGCGCAGTGGGAAGCCGCGCTGCGCTCGATCCGCTATACCAACAACGACGCCGGCGCCAGCACCGCCACGCGCACGATCTCCATCGTGGTCAGCGACGGCTCGCGCGACAGCGACAACGTCACGCGCTCCATCACGGTCAAGCAATTCGATCCCGCGCCCGTCGTGACGCCCTCCGCCGGGGCCACCTCCTTCCTGAGCAAGGGCGGCGGCTCGCATGCCGTCGCCGTCGACGCCGGCCTGACCTTGTCCGATCCGGACAGCACGACGCTGGCCAGCGCCCGGATCACCATCGGCAACCTGCAAGCGGGCGATGTGCTGGGTTTCGTCAACGACGGAGCCACCATGGGCAACGTCGTGGGATTCTATGATCCGACCACCGGCATCCTCACCCTGACGTCCGCCGGCGGCCTGGCCACGGTCGCGCAATGGCAGGCGGCGCTGCGCGCGATCACTTTCGTCAATACCCGCGAAAGCACGCCCGTGGCCTCGCGCTCGATCAGCTTCCAGGTGTCGGACGGCGTCAATAGCAGCGTCGTCGCGGCCAAGAGCATCGACGTGCAGGACGGCAATATCCCGCCGGTGCTGACGCTGCCGTCGACACTGAATTTCAGCGAGGACACGTCCGGCTTCATCACCGGCATCTCCGTGTCCGACGCGGACGCGGGCAGCGGCAGCGTCACCCTGACGCTGAGCGTGCCCGCCGGACGGCTTTATGCGCTCACCAGCGGCGGCGTCACCGTGCAGGGTTCGGGCACCGGCGTGCTGGTCCTGTCGGGCTCGGTGGCCAACCTGAATGCCTTCATCGCCGCCTTGGAAGTCAGCTTCCTGGCCGCGCCCAACGCCAATGGCGACATCACGCTCAGCGTCACGATCAACGACAACGGCAACACCGGCACGGACGGCGCGGAAACCGCCAGCGGCACGGTCACCCTGCGCGTCGCGGCGGTCAACGATGCGCCCGTCATCACCGTGCCGTCCGGCATCAGCCTGACCGAGGACATCGCCGGCGCCATCACCGGCATCTCGTTCAGCGACGTGGACGCCGGCGCCGGCCAGCTGACCGTCACCCTGTCCGTGACGGCCGGCGCGCTGTCGGCCAGCAGCGGCTCGGGCATCGTCATCGGCGGCACGGCGACCGCCATGACGCTGACCGGCACGCTGGCAGACCTGAACGCCTTCATCGCGGCGAGCAAGGTGCTCTATACGCCCGCCGCCAATGCCACGGGCGTGGTCACACTGACCGTCAGCATCAACGACAACGGCAACACCGGCTCGGGCGGCAGCCTGAGCGACACCAAGACCGTCGACCTGAACATCGCGGCGGTCAATGACGCGCCGACAATCGCCGTTCCGGTACGGCTTGATTTCAGCGAGGACACGGCCGGCGCCGTCACCGGCATCTCGATCGCCGACGTGGACGCGGGCGGCAGCGTCGTCACCCTGACCCTGGCCGTGCCCGCCGGCACGCTCGCGGCGCTCAACGCCAACGGCGTCACCGTCACCGGCTCCGGCAGCGGCACGCTGGTGCTGACCGGCTCGATCGCCGACATCAACGCCTTCATCGCCGCCAGCCGCGTCAGCTACCTGTCGGCGCCCAACGCCAACGGCGACGTCACGCTGACGGCCACCGTCAACGACCTGGGCAACACCGGCTCCGGCGGCGCCCTCTCCGCCAGCGACACGGTCGTCCTGCGCATCGCGGCGGTCAACGACGCGCCCGTCATCACCGTGCCGTCCAGCATCAGCCTGACCGAGGACACGGCCGGCGTCATCACGGGCATCACGGTGAGCGACGTGGACGCCGGCAGCGGCCTGCTGACCGTCACCCTGTCCGTGCCGTCCGGCACGCTGTCGGCCATCAGCGGCAACGGCGTCACCGTCGGCGGCAGCGCCGGCGCGCTGACCCTGACCGGCTCGCAGGCCGACCTGAACGCCTTCATCGCCGCCGGCGGCCTGCGCTACCTGCCCGGCGCCAACATCGCCGGCCAGGTCACGCTGAGCGTCAGCGTCAACGACAATGGCAACACCGGCTCCGGCGGCGGCCAGACCGCCAGCGCCAGCATCACGCTCGACATCGCGGCGGTCAATGATGCGCCCGTCAACATCGTGCCGGGTTCGCAGCAGACGGCCGGCGGTTCTCCGCTGGTGTTCGATGCCGCGCATGGCAATGCCATCCGTATCCAGGACGTGGACGCCGGCGGCGGCCAACTGCTGGTGACGCTGTCGGCGGACCACGGCCTGCTGCGCCTGTCGCGCGTCGCCGGTCTGACGTTCATGAACGGCACGGCCAATGGCTCGGCCACGCTGACGTTCACCGGCACGCTGGCCGACATCAACGCCGCGCTGGACGGGCTGGTCTACGAAGCCGCGGCCAACTATGTCGGCCCCGCGACCTTGCGGATCGTCACCGACGACCAGGGCAACAGCGGCAGCGGCGGCGCGCTCAGCGCCACCAGCAGCATCGCCATCGCCGTGACGCCCAGCGACGTCACGCCGCCCTCGGCGACGCTGACGCTGGCCGATGCGCTGCTGGCCGCCGGCCAGAGCACGCGGCTGACGATCCGTTTCAGCGAGGCGATCCAGTCGCTGGACGCCAGCGCCTTCACCCTGCCCGGCGGCACGCTCGCCGGGCTGTCCTCGGCCGACGGCGGCCTGACCTGGACCGCCACCTATACGCCGGCCGCCGGCGCGGATCTGTCCAACGCCGTCATCGCGCTGGACCTGCGCCAGGTGCGCGATCTGGCCGGCAACGCCGGCAGCGGCAGCGCGCTGTCCGGCGCCTTGCGCATCGACACGCAGCCGCCGGCCAGTCCGGCGCTCAACCTGGAACAGCGCGCGCTCGATCCGTCCGGCGGCCTGCTCAGCGGCAACGGCGTGCTGCGCGTCGACGGCCTGGAAAGCGGCGGCCGCTGGCAGTATTCGCTGGATGGCGGCGCCAGCTGGCGCGATGGCCAGGGCAGCCAGCTGACGCTGGATGCGCCCGGCACGCACGCGGTGCAAGTGCGGCAGTGGGACGCGGCCGGCAATGTCTCGGCCGTCTCGTCGCTGTCCTTCTCCGTCCAGGGCCAGGTGCCGCCCTACGTGCATCCCACGCCCCCGCCCGGAACGCTCCTGCCGCCGCTGGCCCCGCCCGTGGCAAGCCTGTCGCCAGTCGCCGATCCGCGCGACGAATTCCTGCCCTCGCTCGGCGGCGCGCAGGCCGGCTCGCGCTCTCCCGCGCACGCGTCGCCGCTGGCCTGGGCGATGGACGAGCACGGGGCCCGGCAGGCCCCCGCGCCGCGCGCCACGGACGAACGGCCGGCCGCCGCCGTCTATGCGCCGCAGCGCATCGGCGCCAGCGATGCGCCGGGCCAGGAACTCGTGGTCCTGCGCGGCCTGACCACGCTCGCGCTGGAGCCCGGCGCGGCGCTGGACCTGCGCATCCCGTCCTCGGTCTTTGGCCACACGCGGGCCGACGCCAGGATCCAGCTGTCGTTGACGCTGGAAGATGGCCGCGCCCTGCCCGCCTGGATCCGCTTCGATGCGCGCAGCGGCCGCCTGCAGGCGGAGCCGCCGCGCGGCTTCGCGGGCGAGATCGCGCTGCGCCTGACGGCGCGCGACGAACGCGGCAACGAGGCCTCGACCGTGTTCAAGCTGAGCGCGGGCCGCCATGCGGCCGAGCGCCAGGCGCCCGCCGGCCGCTCCGGCCTGGCCGAGCAGATGCAGCGCGCCACGCAGGCCCGCACGGCGGCCGGCGCGGCGCAGCGGCTGCGGGGATGAACCATGACGCATGACGGGGTCGCGCTTGAACATGCCTGAAGCGCCCGAAGCCGCCAGCCCGGCGGTGCTGCTGCTGGAGCTGGGCCACCGCGCCCGGCTCGCCGCCAGCCTGCCCGAGCTGGAATTCCTGCTGGTCAACGATACGCGGCTGCTGGCGCCCTACCGGCAGGCCGCCCTGTGGCGCGAAGCCGGCGGCGTGGCCGCGCTGTCGGGCGTGGTGCAGCCCGACCGCAACGCGCCCTATGCGCAATGGCTGGCGCGCGCCTGCGCACACCTGGCGCGGGCGGACGGCGATACGGCGCGCGCGGTCTCGGCCGCTGACCTGCCGGACGAACTCGGCGCGCAATGGCGCGAATGGCTGCCGCCGCAGGGCGTGTGGCTGCCGCTACGCATGCTTGAGGAACCGGATGCCCGCCCCGCAGGCGGCCTGCTGCTGGCCGGCGCCGATCCCGTCGCGCCGACGCTGCTGCCGCTGCTGACCGAGTGGAGCCGCATCTGGTGCCATGCATGGCGGGCCTTGCAGCGCGCCCGGCCCTGGTCCTGGGACGCCTGGCGCAACCGCGCCCGCTCGCGGCCCGCCGCGGCGGGGCGCGGCTGGCGCCGCCCCGGCCTGTGGGCCGCCTGCGCACTGCTGGCGGCTGGCGCGATTCCGGTGCGCCTGTCGGTGCTGGCGCCGGGCGAACTGGTCGCCGCGCAACCCGCCGTGCTGCGCGCGCCGCTGGACGGCGTGGTCGCGCAGATCCACGTGCAGCCCAACCAGATCGTGAAGCAGGGCCAGCCCCTGTTCAGCCTGGACGAGGCCCAGATCGCCAGCCGCCTGCAGGTGGCGCAACAGGCGCTGAGCACGGCCGAAGCCGAATACCGGCAGTTCGCCCAGATGGCGCTGGGCGATCCGCGCTCCAAGGCGCAGCTGGCGGCGCTGGCCGGCAAGATCGGCGAGCGCCGGGCCGAGCAGGCCTTCCTGGCCGAGCAACTGGGCCGCGCCAGCGTGACAGCGCCCCGGGACGGCATGGTGCTGTTCGATTCGCCGTCGGAGTGGATAGGCAAACCGGTGCAGACCGGCGAACGCGTCATGCGCGTGGCCGATCCGGACGCGGTGGAGATCGAGGCCTGGGTGCCGGTGGGCGACGCCATTCCGCTGGCCGAGGGCGCGCCGCTGCGGCTGTATCTGGCCGCCGACCCGCTGACGGCCGTGCAGGGCCGCGTGCGCTACATGGCCTATGACGCCGTGGCGCGGCCCGACGGCAGCTACGCCTATCGCCTGCGCGCCTCGCTGGATCAGGCGCAGGGACCGCGCATCGGCCTGAAGGGCACCGCCAAGCTGCAAGGCGAGCGCGTGCCGCTGGCCTATTGGATCCTGCGCAAGCCCTGGGCGGCCATCCGCCAGTTCGTGGCGCTATGACGCCGGCCACGCCCCTGCCGCCGCTGCGCGACGAACTGGACCTGCTGCCCGGCCCGGCCCTGCCGGACGGCCAGCCCAGCTGGACACTGCACGATCCGGTGCGCAACCTGTTCTTCCAGATCGACTGGGCCAGTTTCGAGATCCTGCAGCGCTGGCGGCTGCGCTGGCCCGGCGTGATCGCGCGGCGCATCCAGGCCGAGACCACGCTGCGCGCCGAACCGGACGATGTCGAGGCCATGCACCGCTTCCTGGCGCAGCACGAGCTGTTGCAGCCGGCCGCGCTGACCGCGGCTGAACTGGCCGAGCAGCGCCAGCGCCGCCGCGCCGGCTGGTCGCAATGGCTGCTGCACAACTATCTGTTCTTCCGCGTGCCGCTGCTGCGCCCGGACCGCTGGTTGACGCGCTGGACGCCAAGGCTGGCCTTCCTGTACGGGCCGGCCTTCCGCTGGCTGACGCTGGCCGCGCTGCTGGCCGGGATGTGGGGCGTGTCGCGTTCCTGGGACGCTTTCACCGCCACGCTGGTGGACATGCTGAGCTGGGAAGGGCTGGCCGCCTACGGCCTGACGCTGGCGGCGGTGAAGACGCTGCACGAGTTCGGCCATGGCGTGACGGCCAAGCGCTATGGCTGCCGCGTGCCGACCATGGGCGTGGCCTTCCTGGTGCTGTGGCCCGTGGCCTATACCGACACCAACGAGGTATGGAAGCTGACGCGCCGCGACCAGCGCCTGAAGGTCGCGGCGGCGGGTATCGCCACCGAGCTGACCATCGCCGTCTGGGCCATGCTGGCCTGGGTCTGGCTGCCGGACGGCCCGCTGCGCGCGATGGCCTTCCTGCTGGCCACCACCACCTGGGTCAGCACCGTGCTGATCAACGCCAGCCCGTTCATGCGCTTCGACGGCTACTTCCTGCTGTCGGATTTCCTGCAGATGCCGAACCTGCATGCCCGCGCCTTCGCGCTGGCGCGCTGGGACCTGCGCGAACGGCTGTTCGCGCTGGGCGAGCCGGCGCCGGAGCACTTTCCCGCCGCGCGGCGGCGCGGACTGATCCTGTTCGCCTGGGCCACCTGGATCTACCGCCTGGTCCTGTTCCTGGGCATCGCGGCCCTGGTCTATCACTTCTTCATCAAGGCCCTGGGCATCTTTCTTTTCCTGGTGGAAATCGTGTGGTTCATCGCCCGTCCCCTGTGGTCCGAGATCGGCGCATGGCGGCAGCGCGGCGCGGCCATCGGCGGCAGCCGGCGCGCGCGCTGGAGCGCGCTGCTGTTGATCCTGATCGTGCTGGGCGCCTTCGCGCCCTGGCCCGTGCCGGTGCGCGGCAGCGGCCTGTTGCAAGCGCGCGAGCAATGGCCGCTGCATGCGCCGGAAGCGTCGCGACTGGCCTCGCCCCCGCCGACCGAGGGGCACGCGCTGCAGGCCCATGAGGACGCTTTCATGCTGGACACGCCTTCGCTGGCCGCCAGCGCCGCGCAAAGCCAGGCGCGCTCGCTGCAACTGGCGCGGCAGTCCGCCGCCGCCGGCTTCGATCCCGAATTGCGACGCGACTGGCAGGTGCTGCGCGAGCGCCAGGCCGAGGCGCAGGCGCAGCAGGTCGCGGTGGACAGCGAAGCGGCGCGCTACCGCCTGGAAGCGCCAGGCGCCGGCCGGCTGCGCGACCGTGATCCGGACCTGCGCCAGGGCGACTGGCTGGGCCGCCGCGAGCTGCTGGGACGCGTCGTGAGCGCGGGCCCGCTGCAGGTGGTGGCGTATGTGCCCGAGGATGCCTTGCCGCGCCTGCGCGCCGGCCAGACGGCGCGCTTCATCGCCGATGGCGGCGCCGGACCGGACCTGGATCTGCGCGTGCGCAGCATCGACCAGGACGCCACCCGCGTGCTGCAGGAAGCGGTGCTGTCCGCCCCCGCCGGCGGCGACGTGCAGGTGCGCGCGTCGCAGAACCTGCTCTACCCGGAACGGCCGGTGTACCGGGTGATGCTGGACGTGGAAAGCGCCGATCCGCCCGCCCAGGCGCGCCAGCACAGCTGGCGCGGCCGGGTCAGCATCCATGGCGATTGGGAAGCTCCCGGCGCGCGCCTGCTGCGCACGGCGGCCAGCGTGTTCTGGCGGGAAGCGGGCTTCTAGGAACTGGCGCGTTGGCGCCGGGCGGTCACGCCGCCGGCCGCGCTCAGTGCATCACGCGCGCGCCCTTGCGCGCCCGCTTGACCACGTACATGCGCGTATCGGCCAGCCTGACCGCCTCTTCGGCGCTCAGGCCGCGCGGATCCAGCGCCACCACGCCGACGCTGGCGCCGTCGTAGGGCAGCGTGATCTCGCCCAGCTGGAAGTTGCCGAGCGTGGCCGCGGCCGTGCGGTCCTCCAGCGCGCGCGCGGCCTCTTCGGCCTCTCCGCGCAGGACCTCGTGGCCGATGGGACCGGCGTCGCCGCGCGCCAGGGCCGGCCCCGGGCCGATCAGCACGAACTCGTCGCCGCCCAGCCGGCCCAGCATGTCGGAGGCGCGCAGAGACGCGGCCAGCCGGCGCCCCATTTCCTGCAGGAAGATGTCGCCGTTCTGGTGGCCGTGGGCGTCATTGATGGACTTGAAGCCGTCCAGGTCGATCACGCCGACCAGGATGCTGCCGCCCTCGCGCAGCGCGCGGCCCTGCAGGCGCTCCAGCTCTTCGTAGATGGCGCGGCGATTAGGCAGGCCGGTGAGCGGATCGCTCAGCGCATACGACAGCAGCCGCACATTGGCCGAGCGCAGCTGCTCGACCAGTTGCTCGCGTTCCATGAAATTGGCGAGCATGGCGGAGAACAGCTTGAGCACGGCTTCGGCCTGCGGCGCGACGGCCTGCTGGCTGGCGCTGGCGCCGCACAGCGTGCCCAGCAGCGTGCCGTCGTCGGCGCGCACCGGCGCGCTGACGTAGGTCTGGATGCCGAGCTTGCGCGCGGACTCGGAGTCCGGCCAGCAGCTCGCGACATCGCTGGTGCTGGTGCGCCCTTCGTCCAGCGCGCGCTTGCACAGCGTGTCGGCCCAGGGCACGTCCAGGCCTTCGGGGATCTGCATGTCGCCTTCATTGCGCGCATAGCGCACGTGCTGGACGCCGGCCTGCAGGTCGATCGAGGTCAGGTAGGTGGACTCCAGCCCGGTGATGACCCCGAGCATGTCCAGCAACGGACGCGCCAGTTCCTCGACACTCTTGGCGTTGGGCAGGGTCGTCGACAATTCCGAGAGTATCCGGTCCACGGCGGTTCCTTTGCGAGAAGCTGGGGCGCGACGGCCATCTGCCGCGTGCGCGGGCCGGCCATGTTTGATTATGCACGGATGGCGGCGCGCGCCGCGCGGCGATTTCAGGCATCGGAACGCCCCAATTCCGCCAGCATCCAGTCGCGCAGCGCCGCCACGCCCGGCGCGTTGGCGCCGGATTCGGGATAGGCCAGGTGATAGGCGTGGTCGCCGCCCGCCGTCACGCCCACGTCGAACAGCTGGACCAGCCGGCCCTCGGCCAGCTCGCGCGCGACCAGTTCCCGCTCCACCAGGCCGACCGCGCCGCCGTCCATGACGGCCTGCGCCACATGGCTGGATTCTGTGAAGGCGACGCAGCCGCTGTCGTCGAAATCCGGCACGCCGGCGGCGGCCATCCACAGCGCCCAGTTGGGCCAGACCACGCCGCCGGGCCGGCAATCCACGTAGCACAGCGTATGCGCGGCCAGGTCGCGCGGCTGACGCGGCGCCGGGCCGGCTTCGAGCAGGCGCGGGCTGCAGACCGGCACCACCACCGTGCTGAACAGCCGGTGCGTCACGATGCCGGGATAGCGGCCCGCGCCATATCGGATGGCCGCGTCCAGGTCATGGGCGTCGAAGTCGCGCAGCGCATCGCTGATATCGAAGCTCAGCTCCCATTGCGGATGCGCGGCGCGAAAGCGCGGCAGGCGCGGCAGCAGCCAGTTCGTGGCGAAGCGCGCGCCCACCGACAGGCGCAGCGTCTGCTGGCCGCGCGCCAGCCGCCGCGCCCGGGCGGTGGCGCGGCGCAGGCCGTCCAGCGCGTCGGCGGCGGCGCCGGCCAGCGCCTCGCCCGCCGGCGTCAGCCGGATGCTGCGGCTGGTGCGCGCGAACAGCGCCAGGCCGAGCTGCGCCTCGATGTCCTTGATCTGGTAGCTGACGGCGGCGGGCGTCAGGCCGAGTTCGTCTGCGGCGCGACTGAAGTTCAGGTGGCGGGCGGCGGCCTCGAAGGTGCGCAAGGCCCGGCCGGCGGGAAAGACGCGACTCATAATTTTCAAATTTTTCTTGATGATGCTTCGAAAAATACTCGTTTCCCATGGCTGCATCAATAAGGGATATTGAACGCCATCTCATTCCGTACACGCACCCCATGACGACAGATCCGCTTTCCCCGAATACCCGCTATGTCTCTCAGGTCGACGGCCACGACGCAGACGCCGCCGCGCTGGCGCCGCTGGCCTTCGCCGGCTATGCCCACTTCACCGCCCTGCAGATCCGCGACGGCCGCGCGCGCGGCCTGGACCTGCATCTGGCCCGGCTGCGGGCAGGCTCGCAGGCGCTGTATGGGCAAGCGCTGCCCGACGAAGCCGTGCTGGCGCACCTGCGCGCCGCGATCCAGGCCGGGCCGCCGGACCTGTCGCTGACGGCCACGGTGTACTCCCCCGCCGGCGAATTCACCATCGCCGGTCCCGGCGCGCGCCCGCGCCTGCTGGTCCGCACCGCGCCGCCGTCCAGCGGGCCCGCCGGCCCCTTGTCGCTGGCGCTGGTCGAGCACGAACGCATGCTGCCCGGGGTAAAGCATGTGGGCGAAGTGGCCAAGACCTATCTGCTGCGCGAGGCCGCCAGCCAGGGCCACGACGACGCGGCCTTTGTCGATCGGCACGGACGGCTGAGCGAGGCCACGATCTGGAACCTGGCGTTCTGGGACGGCGAATCCGTGGTGTGGCCACGGGCGGCGATGCTGGGCGGCACCATGATGGGCATCGTGCGCCGGCAGCTGGACCGGCTGGGCGCGCCGCAGCGCGAGCAGGAGCTGAAGGCTGAAGACCTGCGCGCGCTGAAAGGCGCCGTGGTGATGAATTCGTGGACGCCCGGCGTGCCCCTGCTGCGCATCGGCGCGATCGACGTGCCGCCGGCGCCCGGCTTCCTGGCGCTGCTGCATCGCGCCCACCAGGCGGAACCCCTGCTGCCGGTCTGAGGCCACGGCGGAGGTAGGGGGATAATGCGGGCAGGTTTCCCCACGATTCATACAGAGAGATCCGCATGCATTACACGCAAGATCCCGCGTCCCCGCCCGCCGACGCCATCGGTTTCGACGATTTCATGAAGGTGGACATCCGCGTCGGCACGATCCAGACCGCCGAGGCCTTTCCCGAAGCGCGCAAGCCCGCCTACAAGCTGGCCATCGATTTCGGGCCGGGCGTGGGCGTGAAGAAAAGCTCGGCGCAGATCACCGCGCACTACACGCTGGACGAACTGCCGGGCCGGCGCGTGATGGCCGTGGTGAATTTCCCGCCGCGCCAGATCGGCCCGGTGCGCTCGGAAGTGCTGGTGCTGGGCTTCGCCGACGCGGCCGGCGACATCGTGCTGGCCGCGCCGGACGCGGACGTGCCGAACGGCGCGCGTCTGACCTGAGCCGTCCGATGCTTGCCGAGGAGAAAGCCGCCGCGTCCCGCTTCTTCGCCATCATGGCCGGCCTGATCGGCGCGGCCGGCGTTGTCGTCACGGTCTGGATGCTGGCCCAGAACGGCGGCATGTTCCCGGGCCTGAAACCCTGGCTGGCGGCGCTGGCCGCCACCGTGGCCAATGCACTGTGCCTGCCCTTCGTGGCGGGCTACTGGCATACCGCGGGCAAGCCGGCGGGCGCGCGCTGGCTGATGATCACGCAGGGACTGGGCCTGCTGGCGTTCGGGCTGGCCTATCTCGCCAATCTGTCGTCCTGACCGCGCCGGCCTTGCGGTTCCCCATGCGGGCCGCGCGGTCCGCAGCGCCAGGAACCGCGCCCAAAACAAAACCCGCGCCGTCTTCGTAGAGACGGGCGCGGGTTTCAGGCCAGGCCAACGGGGGAGCATGCCCCCGCTTGCTCAGCCGGCCACGCGGAAACGCTCGGCGTCGTCCATGAAGGCCTTTTCGCCGAAGCCGGCTTCGTTCGAGCCGAACGGCATCTGCGCGCGCAGCTTCCAGCTGGCGGGAATGTTCCACTCGCGCGCCACATCGGCGTCGACCAGCGGGTTGTAGTGCTGCAGGCTGGCGCCCACGCCGGCGTTGGCCAGCGCGGCCCAGACCGACAGCTGGGCCATGCCGCCAGCCTGTTCCGACCAGACCGGGAAGTTGTCGGCGTACAGCGCGAACTTCTCTTGCAGGCTGCGGACCACGTCCTGGTCTTCGAAGAACAGGATGGTGCCGGCGCCGGCGGCGAAGCTCTTGAGCTTGGCTTCGGTCTTGTCGAAGCCTTCGGCCGGGGCGACCTTGCGCACGGCTTCGATGGCCAGATCCCAGAGCTTCACGCTTTCGGCGCCGAACAGCACCAGCGCGCGCGAGCTTTGCGAGTTGAACGACGAGGGGCTGTGCTTGACCGCGTCCTTGACCAGGGCGACCAGCTCTTCCTTGGACAGGGACAGGTTGCGGCCCAGCGCGTACTGCGTGCGGCGCTTCTTCAGCGCGTCGATATAAGCGTTGCTCATGAGAATATTGCCTTTCGACTGGTAGATAGAGAGTTCGATGTGGACGAATTCTACCGTCGGGCACATGACATGAACCATCGGAAACGCATGTTCTGGTCGGAACAAACTGTTCTACCGATGGTGTTAATCCCGCCTCGCTTTCATCACCGACAGGACAGCGCGCCGGCGCTGACCGGACCTTGCCTGCGGACTTCCAGCGCCGTACAACCCCTGGGCGCGCCACCGGCGCGCGCCAGGACATCGCCACCGGCACGACGTTCCCGCCTAGATCCACACATCGTTTGGCGCGGTCCGCTCCCCTTCCTGGTCGCCGGTATTGCGCACCCCGCGCGGCTCGATCAGCAGGACGCAGGCTTCGCGCTCGGCATGGGGCCTGTGTTCGACGCCGCGCGGCACCACCGCCATTTCCCCTGCCGCCAGCGTCACGGCGCCGTCGCGCAGGTCGATGCGCAGCTCGCCGTCGATGACGATGAAGGTCTCGTCGGTATCGGCGTGCGAGTGCCAGACAAACTCGCCCTGGATCTTGACGAGCTTGAACTGGTAGTCGTTCATCTCGGCAATGACCTTGGGCGTCCATTGCTCCTTGATGAGGTTGAACTTGCGGGCGAAATTGATGGCGGCGGACATGCTGCGACTCCTGGAATGTGAAAACTCCAGGCTACCGGTCGGCGGGATAGCGGTCTTGTAAGATCGTGCAGCTTGGGCGGCCCTGTCTGGCCGCACCGTTGCACGTCTCAGGCGCCCGCCCTCAGCATCGCCAGCCAGCGCCCCGGCGGCATGCCATAGGCTGCCGAGAAATGGCGGCTCATGTGGCTCTGATCGGTGAATCCCGCGGCCAGCGCGGCCTCGGCCAGGCCCAGCCCCGCCAGCATCAGCCGGCGGCACGCATCCAACCGACGCAGCGTGGCATAGCGATAGGGGCTGACGCCGTACAGCGCGCGGAAATCGCGCGACAGGCTCCAGCGGTCGCGCCCGCTGGCCGCCTCCAGGTCCGCCAAGGTCAGCCGGCCGGCCAATCCATCATGGATGCGCTGGCGTGCCCGCTCGGCCGCGCCATAGTCGAACGCGCGGCGACCGCCGCGCTGGCCGGCGACGGTGGCCAGCGCTTGCGCCAGATCGTAGAGCGCGTCCGCCTCTTCCAGCGGATCCAGGGGCTGGCTCATCGTCCGCAGCAGCGGCTCGGCAGCCGCGCGCAGGCGCGGATCGTCGGACAGACCGCCCGGCACGAAAGGCAGGGGCTGCCCGCCCAGCATGCGCTGCACCAGGGCGGGCTCGACATAGAGCATGCGATAGCGAAAACCCGCGTCGGTGCCGGCCTGCCCGTCGTGCGCCTCGTCCGGATGCAGCACCAGCGTGCCGCCGGGCAGGCTGTGGCGCAGTCCGCGCCGGTAGTGAAAGCTCTGCACGCCGGACAAGGTGCGGCCGATGGCATAGGTGTCGTGGCGATGCATCTCATAGCCGCGACCGCCGAAATAGGCTTCGATCCGTTCCAGCCCGGCGGTCCGCGGGGCGCGCGCCACCCAATCCTTTCGCCTGTCTTTGCCATCCATGCACTCGCCCCCGCCGTCCTCGGACCGGCAACAAGCCGGCTCCGGCTTCATGGTAGCAAGCCCGCGAACCCTGCCCTTCCGCAAGCCGCCCCAGGCCCGCGCCCGCGCTTGGCGGCACCGGGGATTTCCCTTGGTTTTCCCCCGCGATGCCCCGAGCAGCCATCCGATTCCGCCGCAGTGAAAGCCAATCGGAAGTCTCGCTCCCTAGACTCGCGTTCAACTGAAATTCAGTTTCTTTTAAACCAAGCGTCAGCAAGGCGTGCGTCCGGCGCCTGCATGCCGCAAAAAGGGAGGATCGAACCATGCAGCAACAATCCCGCGCCGTGCGGCGCGAATGGTGGGCCGGAGGCGCGATGATCGCGCTGGGGCTGGGCACCGCCATCCACGCGGCCAGCTACAACGTCGGCTCGCTGGCCCGCATGGGCCCGGGCATGTTCCCGATGATCCTGGGCGTACTGCTGGCGCTGCTGGGCGCGGCCATCGTGCGGGCCGGCTACGCGCCGCAGGCGGCAGACGAAGAGGCCGAGGTCGACGCGGCGCCGGACTGGCGCGGCTGGGGCTGCATCATCGGCGGACTGCTGGCCTTCATCGCGCTGGGCAAGTTCGGCGGCCTGGTGCCGGCCACGCTGGCGCTGGTGTTCATCTCGGCGCTGGGCGACCGCCAGCACACGGTCAAGAGCGCGGCGCTGCTGTCCGTGGGCGTGACGCTGCTGGGCGTGGCCGTGTTCTCCTGGGGGCTGCAGTTGCAGTTCCCGCTGTTCCGTTGGGGTTGATCGGCCATGGAAATCTTCAACAACCTGATGCACGGGTTCTCCATCGCCTTCGCGCTCGACAACCTGATGTGGGCGGCCTTCGGCGTGTTCATGGGCAACCTGATCGGCGTGCTGCCCGGCATGGGCGTGCTGGCCGCCATCTCCATTCTGCTGCCGCTGACCTACACCATGACGCCGACCGCGGCGCTGGTGATGCTGTCGGGCATTTACTACGGCTCGCAGTATGGCGGCGGCATCACCTCCATCATGCTGAACCTGCCCGGCACGGCCTCGCACGCGGTCGCCTGCCTGGACGGCAATCCGCTGGCGCGCAACGGCAAGGCCGGCTCGGCGCTGTTCATGCTGATGTTCTCGTCGTTCTTCGGCGCCTCGATCGGCATCCTGGCGATGATCCTGTTCTCGCCGCTGCTGGTGGACGTGGCCTTCAAGTTCGGCCCGGCCGAGTACTTCTCGATGATGATGCTGGGCCTGTTGGCCGGCGCCACGCTGGCCAAGGGCTCGGCCATCAAGGGCGTGGCCATGGTGGTGGTGGGACTGTTGCTGGGCGTGGTCGGCACCGACGTCAATACCGGCGTGATGCGCTTTCACTTCGGCGTGCTGGAGCTGAGCGACGGGCTGCAGATCGTGGCGCTGGCGATGGGGCTGTTCGGCGTGGCCGACTTCCTGAAGAACATCAACCGGCTGGGCGGCGACGCCAAGGTCACCGCCGCCAAGATCAGCATGAAATCCATGCGGCCCGAGGCCGGCGACATCAAGCAGTCACGCGGCGCGCTGGTACGCGGCACGGCCATCGGCGCGGCCTTCGGCATCCTGCCCGGCACCGGGCCGACCATCGCGTCCTTCATCTCGTATGCCACCGAGAAGAAGGTCGCGCGCGACCCGCGCCGCTTCGGCCGTGGCGCCATCGAGGGCATCGCCGCGCCCGAGGCCGCCACCAGCGCGTCCACGCAGACCGGCTTCATCCCGACCATGAGCCTGGGCATCCCTGGCGATCCGGTCATGGCGCTGATGCTGGGCGCGCTCATCATCCACGGCATCCAGCCCGGACCGCAGATGATGGTCGAGCATGCCGATATGTTCTGGGGGCTGATCGCCAGCTTCTGGGTCGGCAACATCCTGCTGCTGTTGCTGAACCTGCCGCTGATCGGCATGTGGGTGCGGCTGCTGACGGTGCCGTTCCGCTACCTGTTCCCGGCGGCGCTGTTCTTCGTCTGCGTGGGCGTGTACAGCACCAACAACAACCTGTTCGACGTGGGCATGGTGACGCTGTTCGGCGTGGCCGGCTACGCGCTGATGCGGCTGCGCTTCGAACCCGCGCCGCTACTGCTGGGCTTCGTGCTGGGACCGATGGTGGAAGAGAACTTCCGCCGCGCGCTGCTGCTGTCGCGCGGCGAGCTGTCGATCTTCGTGACGCGCCCCATCAGCCTGGGCTTCGTGGCCGCCTGCGTGCTGCTGATCTGCCTGTTGATGGTCTCGGCGGTGCGGCAGCGGCGGCGTCGGGAAGTGTCGTTGCTGGCGGCGCAAGACCGCTAGGGGATATGGCATCGCGCCGCACGCCAGCCGGTACGCGCCCGGCCTGGCGGCCGCGTTGCCGCACAGGCGGCGCAGCAGGGCCTTCTGCACCCGACCGATATAGCCGCTGAAATCCGCGTCGCCGCTGCGCGGGCAGCGCACAGGCATGGCGCTCTCCGGCCAGACGGTCCGCTTGCACGGCAGCGGACGGCGGCTCACCCCCGCCGTTCGCCAGGGTGGACGCCTCGGGGTACATCAGACACACTCCTGCCGGTGCCAACACACTGAGCAGTGCCGGGATGCAACTCATCGCGCGAAATCGGGCATGGGATGGGGCAAATGGCCCTGCCATGACAATTGCGGCAGAGGGGTGGCCGGGATCTCAGGGGGCTCGCCGGGATTCTCCCACGGGAGCCAGCATCCTTGCCGTTTCCCGGGAAAGATCGACGCTCTTCTCGTCGCGCTTCACGTCACCCCAGATATACGAACCCACGCGTGGCAGCTTGCCCACGCATTCCGCCACGCCATGCGTATCGCTCAGGTCCACGATATTGACCCGTAGCCGGGGCTTTTCCCGGATGATCTGCTTTACGTACGCGCAGATGTCCTGGCCGCACGCGTCCGTACCTCCCAGGAACAGGAAAACCAGGGCGTCGCGCTTGACGCCGTCCACTGATGCCGCCGCCATCTTGAGGCCTTCGACCAAGGCGGCTTTCCCGTCGTCCGGCGCTCCTTGCACCGTCTTCAACAGATCCGGGCGCTTCTGCGCCGGAAATACGCCATGGCCCACAGGCGATCTGCACTCACCAGCAGGAAACGTGAATAGTTGCGTATCGGTATCCTTGGGCAACCTGCCGACGATCCGCTGGATCTCACCGCGCCCGATAGCCGTGCGAGACAGACCGCCTCTCTTGTTCGGCTGCGAACTCATGCGATCCGACGTTTCCAGGACAAAGGCGAGCTCCGTAGGCCACTCGGAATCTCGTTTGGGCTCGGGCTTTGGCTCTGGCTTGGGTTCGGGTCTTGATTCTGGCACCGGCACCGGCACAGGCACCGGTACGGGCACGGGCACGGGAGCAACGGCCGCAACGGACGGCGGCGCCACGGGATGCCTGAACCACCACCACAGCACGGCAAGCATCGCCGCCAGAAGGAGCAGGGCGCCCAGCGCCACGCGCCACCAACGCACCGGCGGCGCGCTGGGCGCCACCGCGATGATGGGTGGGGGCTCAGGATCCTGTTGCAGGCGCACCAACAATCGCCCGTCGACGCTGTACAGTCTGTCCAGCGCCGGCGGCGTGCGCAGCGCCTCGATCTGTCCGGCCCGTTCGGCCAGTCCTCTCGCACGCATGGCCTCGATCAGGCCATCGAGCGTGGCAAGGTGGGCATCGTAAGCACGCAGCAGCGCCTGCTGAGCGTCGGCGCTCAAGGCTGCATAGGACGTCACCATTCCCTGCTGCGACGTCCACCATTCGAGCACGCCATCCGCGCCCAGCTGCGGGGTGGCGTATACCGCGGCAACCCCCGGCGGGAAGTGCTTGCGAATGAGCGCAATCCGCTGTCCGTAGGCGCTGGACAGCGCCGACTGGGACATGTTCCCTCCCGGGTCCCTAAAAAAGCGTTGCATGACGATGTCTCGAATGATGGGCGTTGCAGGGCGCGGGTATGCGATTTCGCTAGGGAACGAGCTCCATGCTCTTCTGCAGCTTGTAGACCTCGGCCTGCTTGGCCTTGATCTGCGCCTCCAGGGCGGCATCCGAGGCGTTGACGTTGACCGGCGTCTTCAACGCCTTTTCGGACTGGGCCAACTGCCGCTTGAGCTCCGCACTGTGCTGTGACTTGGCCCTGGCCTGATCCAGCAGCTTCTTCACTGAAGCCGACAACGCGTCGCGCGCCTTGGTTTTCTCCGCTACGGACTTGCCGATAGCCTCACGCTGAGCTTCCAGATCGGCCAGCACCTGCCTGGCCTGGGCGTTCTCGACCTGAGCCGCCCTCACCTCGTCCTCGCGCTGAGCGACGTGCTTGCCATAGCCTCCGCCCGCGTCGCAGTTCATCTTGGTCAGAAAACCCGCATTCCTGTTCGAGGGATCGCAATCGGCCGCCGTGGTGGCGCAGCCCGCCAACACGACCAGAGTCAGGACGGGCACGGCCCGCAGGATTCGAATTGACATGCGCGTCATGCCTTCTGCTCCCCGAGATCAATGGCGCTACGCAGGGCGAAGTAGCTGTCCGCTTCCTTGTTGAGTTGGGCAATCTTGGTCTCCAGCGCGGCGAGCTGCTGCTGCATTTCCCGGGTTTCCTTGGCGGAGCCTCGGGTCTGCGCGCCAGCCTGGCGATACTGGTCGGCCACATTCTTCATATTGCTCAGATCCTTCTTGATGACGCCGATGTTGGCGTCGATCTGCGCGAGTTCCCTCTTCGCGGCGGCCTGATCGCCGGTCTTGGCCGTAATGTCGGACTGGAGCATCTCCAACTTCCTCTTGTCATCGGCCATCACGGCCTTGATGGAATTGCTGCGTGCCTGCACTTTCTGCGTATCGGTCTTGATGTCATCGCCCATCGCCTTGAGCTGGTCGGACGTGTTCTGGTACTGGCCGCGGCGGACATCCAGGTAGTAGTTGGCGCCCATCGCCACGCCGCAAGCCGCGACCGCGCCAACCACGGCGGCCGTCCCCTTGTTCTTTCCTCCCGCCAGCAGGCCTACCACCGCGCCCGCTGCCGCGCCCATCATGCAAGCCTCCAGGCCAGACTGACTGAAGAACTTTGCGTCGTTGCCCTGCGTCAGGCGGGGATCCGGCCTGACACCTTTGCCAAGCATGGAACTGCCCGTACTGGCGCATCCGCTGATCGCCACCGAGCAAGCCACCATGAGCGCGACGGGTATACGCTTCCACTTCTGTGCGAGAAAAGACATATGAACTCCTTGGTTTTTATTTATTGACGGCTATACACGAATCCAGCCACGCGGCGCGGTCGATTTTCCTGTTCCCCAGATATGCCTTCTGATGCGACCAATAGGCGACGAGGAACGGCCGCAGACCGTTGAGCTGCTTGTTCTGTTCGAACATCTTGTCCAAGACAGGCACCTGCCTGGCCAGGTTGTCCGCGCCATAGAGAATGGCGGAGTCGACCAGGCTGCTGGCGTAGTACTGGGTCACGCCTTCCACCCGGCGTTCATGGTTCGTGAGCAACTGCTTGCGGCGTTCGCAGGTGGCATCCGCATTTCCGCCCTCGCAGGTGGATTTGTAGACGTCACGCAGGAAATTCCGATGTTCGCCGTCATCCTTGAGCTTCGTGCACAGGAATGCGCCCAGGTTCAGGCTGGCCCGGATAGCCTGGTCGCGCGCTTCTTCCTGTTGCTGATTGCTGGCACGCAGCTTGCCTTCCAGGCTGGCCAGTTGCTCCTTCAATTTCTTGTCCGTGACCGTTCCGGCCAGCGTGTTCAGTTCCCTCACGGCCGAAGCGCCCTTCTCGGATGCATCCGACGACACCTGACCGTCGCCCAACTTGTTGTAGCTGTCTTCCAGGTCCTTGACGTGCTTGGCGGATGTCATCTCTCTGGACGCTATCACCCAGCGGAAACCCACGGTCTTCTCCTGGATCTCGCCGTTCTCATCATAGAGATTGCCCTCGCGGCGCAAGGCTGCGCGCAGGTCCGATTCCGGCTGCATGTAGTCCGAACCGCGGATCACGTAGCTGCCTGCGGAGCCGTACTGGCGATCGAACTTGTTGAGCCGGAACGCGTCCAGCGTCATTTCGGAAACGTTGCCCAGCATGTCGTGCAGCCCCAGCGGGTTGGGCAGCAGCACGCCGATGCGGTTGATCTTGCTGTTGGAGGACTGCGTCCCGCCAAACCACTCGTATTGGTTGATCTTCCCGTCCGGCATGGGATATCGTGGCTCGGCGAACTCGGCGGCATTGACCTTGATGCCGCCGCGCGCCGCAAACTCCCACTCGACCTCGGTGGGCAGCCGCACAAAGCCGGAAATCAGATCCTCCTTGGGCAGCACTCCCTTTGCATGCTGGCGCAGCCAGACGTTGTACTGGTGCGCCGTGCGCAAGGCGTCGAACCAATTTACGTTGGTGACGGGAAAGCGCCCATCCGAGGCCTCGGGATTTGGACACTGCGCAGCGCCACCATTGAGAGTATTCAAGGCCTGATACTGCGAGATCGTCAGTTCATACTTGGCCATCAGGTAATAGCTGGACTTCGACTTCTTGTCCGAGCTGCTTTCAGTGAATCCGCCGGCGATGAACGCCGGGCGGCTCTTTTCCACGAAAGAGTAGGCGCCGCCCTCCTGCCCCACCTGGATGGGCAGGTCGGCCAGCGGCCCGCCTACCGGGACGATCACTTTCCTGAAGACAATGCCGCCGTCGCACGGCAATGGCAGCACGATATCGCCGTCCGCCGGACGCGGATTGTAGAAGCGCGCATCCCATTTCGGCTTGGCGACCGGTGCATCCGCGGCCTGCACTGCGTGGCATGCCGGCAACGCCAGCAGCACTGAAACGCCCCATCGGGCAAGCAATCTATATTTCACGCAGACTCTCCGCGGGTTGAATACGTTTGGCGCTGGCCGCGCCGATCATTGACGCCAATACCGCTACTCCCAGGGCCAGCATGAACGCCAGCACGCCATGCGCCGGCGTGATCCGGCAGGCGAATTGCCCGGATGACCTGACCACACCGAGCACGCTGTTGAACACGGCGCTCCCCATGAAATACACGGTCAGTCCGGCCCCCATGGCCACGACCGTGAGCGCGATCGCCTGCGTCGCCAGCAGGGTTGCAATCTCACCTCCGCCCAGGCCCAACAGGCGCAGGGTTGCGATATCACGCCGCTTGCGCCTGACATTGGCCAGGAACGCACCCGCCAGCGCCGCCACGCAGCCGGCGATCGCAGTGAGGGAAATAATGCTGAACACCGTCGTCAACAGATGGTTGATCGCCTTTAGATTGCGTATGTCGGCCAGTCGACTGCTGGTCTCGATGCGCCGGTCGATCAGGCTCTGCTCCAGGCCTTCCACGGCATCTAGATCCGTTGCGTAGATGCGTGCGCGGGCAAACCGCTGCCGTGCGCCATTCACGGGCTGGCCGTCCTCGGCGCCCATGGAGGCGATCGCGAATCCGTCCCGATACCATTCCATGTCGCGCAACAGGGCCGGCTGGACGAATGCCGCCGGGCGTTCATAGGCATCGCCGGGCAGAACCGCGAACACGCCAAGCTCAACCACGGCTTGCTGATCCACTCCGTTCATGCGACGCGCGATCCGCATGCGCAGCGTATCCTTCGCCTTGACATCCAGGCGCTGCGCCGCCTGAGCGCTCAATACCACGCCCATGCCGCCCAATGCCGACACGTCCATGCCAGCCAGCAGGGGATCGCCTGCGGACGTAGGCAGCACTTCGACGTTCTCGAGGAATCTGGTCGCGGAGCGAATGAAATCGGCCTGCGTGTTCAGCGAGCGCGTCATGCCCACGACAAAACCAGCGCCCGGCCGCCGAGCCAGTTCATCCACCCACGCCTGGTCATAGCTGCCGCTGCTGAGCATACGGATCTCCAGGTTGCGCGGATCCCTGGCCAATTCATCCTGCATGGAACTCACCACGCCATGCTTTAAGCCAAGCAACAGGAGCAGCGGCGCGATCACCGCCACCAGCGTGGCAATCATGCACAGGGAGACGAGGCGGTCGTGCCAGAGATCCTGGCCTGCCAGTCGAGCGATCTGCCATGCGCGCATCACAATTCCCCGCGCATGCTGAAAGTGCTTAGTCCAGGCTGCAATGCGGGCTCCAAGCACGGCAGGCCGAACCGGCGCACCAGATCCCAATCATGCGACACGACCAGCGTGGCCAAGCCGCAGTCTCGCGCCAGGTCGATGAACAACTGGAACAGCTTGCCCGCATTGTCCGGATCCAGCGCCGAAGTCGGTTCATCGGCCAACAGCACGTCCGGATCGTGCGACAGCGCGCGCACCACCGCCACACGCTGCCGTTCGCCGATCGACAAGTGGGCGGGTCGCTTTTCCAGCAGCCGCCCCAGAGACAGCACCTCGATGGCATGGCGCACGCGCTCGCCATCCGCCGGCAAACTGAGCAGGCGGCGAGGCAGCAGAATATTCTCCCGCACAGACAGGTACGGCAGCAGGCCGCCGGTCTGCAACACAAAACCGATGCGCGATGCGCGCAAGGCTGCCAGGGCGGGCTCGTCATCGCGGCCCAGCAGCGCCGCGACATCGGCGTTTTCTCCCAGCGCATACGCGCGGACCCGCTCGGGCTTCAACAGCAAGCCGATGCCTTCCAACAGAGTGCTTTTGCCACAGCCGCTGCCGCCCACGACCGCCAACACGTCGCCGCGCGCCATGCGCAAGGCTGGCAGACGGACTTCGTAGGCAGAATCGCCCTGCCCGCGCCGCAGGCGCAAATCATCAATAGCAAGCATCGTCTTCCCGTCAGGGCATCATTTCCAGAGGGACGGGGTAGACGTGATCGCGCGGGTCGCTATTCGGCGCAAGAGACACCCAACGGTCTACATCAGCGTTGTAGACCTGGTAATGACGCAGTTTGGTCGACAGATTGCGGATGAATTTCTCCTGGGCCAGGCCATCCCAGCTTTTCCACGTCTGCTCATCCAGATTCAACACCTCGCTATGGTAGGGCAGGCCTTCCAGGTACTCGGCCATGAAACCCATCTCGGCCAACTTCTTGTCCGACTTCTGCAACTGGTTCGGGTCGGCCCCCATTGTCGCCGCCACGTTGCGCAATTGGTTGAACATTTCGGTCGGTGAAATCAGCCCTTGATTGGCGGCATCGACGATCTTCTTCATGATGTCGTTCAAATCGCTGAGCTGCCCCTTGGTCAAAAGCACCCGTACATCGGTCGTCGGCACGGTCTGCTTGATCGGATCGCGGTCGCTGATCCAGGCTTGGAACACGGGCGGCGCCTTGGCGCCAATGCGTTCGCCCAGATATGCCAACTTCATCGCATTGCCAACCAATGCAGCATCCGCCAGCATTTTTTCCTCAGCGGTGACGGGCTTCTTGCCAGGGTCCGCCGCGTTGGCCGCACTGCCGATGGCATCCTCGCCCTGGTAAGCCGCCTTCACCTGTTGAGTGATGGCTTCGGACAAAGCGTCCACCTTCTTGCCGAACTCGTTCACGTCGCCGGCGTTGACCGGGTAATAAAGCGACAGGTTGGTACCGCCATACGAGGACAAATTGCGATACTGGGCTTCCGCGTTCGCATGATTCTTTGCCCCTGCCGGCGTTTTCAGATGCAGCGTGTAGATGGCCACGCCCGGCTTGGCAGCCTCAAGCCGTACCTGGCTGGCACTCATGCCAGTGGAAGAAAGCTTGTCGCCCCCTTCAATGGCGCCCGCATCAGTGATCAACACCACGTAGCGCGCGCCATAAGGCCGCCAGTCGATACTATTGACCGCGTCCATCACGCCGGCATAGGCATCTTCGTCGAACGCACTGCTGGACACCTTGGCCTGCTTTAGCTCGGCCACCTTGGCCATGAAATCTGCGCCATCCTTGACCTTGTTTGGATCGGCGTAGATCTTGCTGACGTACTCCAGCGCAGGCACGGCCTTGGTGCTGGAACGGAAGGCCACCAGGCCGAACTTGACCTTGTCGCCCAGCTTCTCGGCCTCGACCTTGGCGTAGATCTTCCTGACCGCCTCGCGCGTGCGTTCGATGTAGGGGTCCATCGAAATGGTGGAATCGATGACGAACACCACCGCCGAACTGAACTCCTTGATCTGCTTGGTGCGTTCGTGCGCTGTGGACTGATCCTGACCCGCCTTGGCCGAGTCCACTGCGTCCGCGGCGCTGACGGATGCCACGTTCAGCACCCGCACCCGCATGTTCTGTTCCGTCATGACTTCTTCGCCACCGAGAATTGGCAGCAGGTAGAAGTTCTTGGCCATGTCCACAAACAACTCGGGCTCCTGAGCCACGATGCCCGGCGCCTGCCCCTTGGTCTTCAGCTGCTGGCGCACAGGCGCGATCTTTTCGACTGGGTCAATGGCGTTGAACACCGCGTCCAGGGCCGATCGGTCCTTGAAAAACAGCATGCGATCGCGCCCGGCGGGATTGGTGAACGCCAGGGACATCTGCATCCTCCAGTCCACCGTGCACGACCTATCGAGCCAACCCAGCGTCTTGCCAAAAGAGTCCGGTCCGACCTGCACCCAGCTCTTGCCTGCTTCGTCCTTGCCTGCATAGACGTAGAAGCGGCTGAAAGTCGGCTGCACGGCGCCCGGCTTGCCACCCGGCGCCTCGTGCAATGCGCAACCTGGCGTAGTCAGCACTCGCTGATAGAGCGTTTTCTTGCCTTCCTGCAACAGCGGAGGCGCTGCGTGCGCAGCAGTGACCAGGCTGATAAGGCCCAGGGCCAGGGCAATGTTCCTCATTTCGGCAGATCCTTCAGGCGTGCCAGCGCCTGTGCGTTGTCCTTGTCCTTGTCCAACACGGCCTGATACCAGTACGCAGCTGTAGCGGCGTCCGCCTTGAAGCAAGCGTTTTCCTTGTAGCCCGCGGGGTCGTACTCCTGCGCATAGGCCAGGGCGATGGGCACGTCCCCAGCCTGCGCCCGATTGGCGTAAAGGCGCTGTGCGATCGAACATTTGCCCGCCTCGCGCGCCGCCTGGATGATGCCCAGCATGGCGGCGGAGTCCTTTACGTCACGCACGCAATCCTGCACAAAGGCCATTTCCGCGGCGGAAGCCAGATTCTCCTTCGAGCAGGCAGCGGCCGCAGGCACAGGCGCAGCGGCGGGTGCAGCGGGTTTGGCCGGCGGCTGCGGAGTCTCGTCCTTCTTCATCAAGAACCATGCCGCCACACCCGCGGCGACGAGCAGCGCCAACGCACCGCCGATGATGGCACCCATGCGTTTAGGTTTGGGCATCGTGGGAGCTTGGGGTTCGGCCGGCGCGACGGCCTCCTCCTTGACCACTGACGGTGCGAGCGGCTCCTCGGCGGGCGGCGAGACGGGCTCGGGCGACTTCGGCGCGATATCGACGACGGTGGCCTGCACCGGCGCCTCGCCGGCGGCAGTGGATGGCGTCACATCATTGGGGATCGGACGAACCGGGTACTGCCGCAGTTCACCCCCGGGCTTGCGCACCTCGATGCGGAAGGATGCGTTGCGCCTGACCTCGAGCAGGGCGTCGACGATCGCCGGGCCGACCTCGATGACCAGCCGGCTCTCGCGCGCCTGTCCGTCTCCAAATCGCAACCACTGCTGCTCACCGCTCCACTTGCCCATGGCATCAAGGTGGGCCGGCGACGAATTGCGCCGGATGCTGAGCTCGACGTCCTGCGCGCCGCCGTTCCAACCCTCGACGTGGAGTTCAGCGTAACCTGCGCGCTTGCTGGGCAGCGGATTGAAAGAAACGAATACAGCCATATATCAACCCTTTTTGATGTCGGCGATGATGACGCCCAATGCCTCGTTTTGATCGTCGCTGATTTCCTGCCCAGCCGTGAAGCCGGCATTCTTCATGATCATGTCGATCAGGCACGCCACCCAGTCCTTCAGGAACTCACGCCCCTTGCCCATGTCATTCTTCTCGGGCAGGTCGGGCAGGCCGGAAGCAGAATCCAGCGCCGTGGTCCTGGCGAACACCTTGCCGTTGGCAACCGACGCGCTTGCAGGCTTGGCGCCTTCATTCATATCCAGGTAGCCCAGCCAGGCGATGAAATCGCGCAGCACCATCTGCACGCGCAGCACCTGGCTCATGACCATCTGGTCGCGCTTGGACGCGCTGTCCGTCCGCGAAAGCAGGCTTTGCAACATCTGGGCCGGCAAGTTCAGGCCCAGGGCGTTCTCCCGGTAGGCGGCGTTGCGCAGCTCTTCGACGACGATCTCCAGGATGTCCTGGGGAATGTTCTTCAGCATCGAATGCTGGCGCGTGCGGCCCGGGATCTCGCTCAAGTGGTTCAACCACAGCTTGAACGCAGAATCGGCGAACCAGTGTTCATACGTATCCACTCGCGCGGCATCCGCCGTCGATCCGGCCTGTGCGCTGTCCTCCGCGCCGCCGCCCAACAGGCTGGCGAACAGGTCATCGGCATCGCCGCTGGCGCTGCTAGCAGCCTGCGCCCCGGTCTCGGCAGTCGCCGCCTGCTGCACATCGGCACCGCTCAGATACAGGTTGCGCAACGCCTCGCTCGGCAGCTCCAGCGCATGCATCAATTCCGACAGGATGAAGTAGGCCTTGGGATTGTCGGCGATGCTGCGCAACACCGGAGCGACCTTGTCGGCCAGCGCCCTCTTCTTTTGCCTGGCGCCTTCGGCGTCGCTGCCTTCACGATGAAACAAACCAACGCCCACGTCCACGATCTTGCGATGTGTCTCGTCGAGCTGCATTCCCAAGCGGGCCAGCTTGAACTCGATGTCACTGATATCCGAGATGGCCCCGGCCAGTCGACCCATGCCACCATCATCCAGCTGCATCATCGCATCCCAGGACTCCCCCGCTTGCGGGAAGCGGCCGCGCAGTACGTCCGATTCGACGAAGCTAGCGCGCATCAAACCCAGGATTTCCTTCTTGTCGGGCGACACTCCCACTTCCTTGTCACCCTGCTTGACCGTGAAATCGGTATAAGACGGGGTGCGCACCATGAAGGTATTGCTGAATGGCCTGCCGCCTCGCCAATCCCGCATGAACTCCAGGCTTTCGTAGATCTTGAAAGCGATGTCATTCAGGCCTTTCCACTCCTGATGCCATTTATCCTGCTTCTGCAGCATGTCCGTGACACGCGCATTGAACATGGTCACCGCCCACAGCAATCCCGAGCGTTCGGCGCGGTCTCGGGCGGTATCTCCCTGCGTACGCCTGACCCAGCGGTCGAGCACGGGCACCACCGCGCTCGTTTCGGGCTGCTTGTGCGCGGGCGTGCACAGCACGAGTCCGTTCATTTCCTGGTTCTCGGTGTACAGCTCGAACAGATAGGCAACCTTCCCGCGACGCAGCAGCTCCCCCACGGGGTTGTTCGGAATTTCACTCAGCCTGGCCTTGTCGTAGCGGCCACGGTAGCCCGGAAAATCCAGCAGATCCACAGTCTCCAGGCACTTTTCCCGGGGTGAATTCGCCAACGGAAAAACCAGCTCGGTCGTCAACGCGGCCAGGTGCGAGCGCCGAATGGCGACCGGCTCGCCCAGCTTTCCGTCCTTCACTCCGCGTATCTTGATCATTGCGCTGTCGCCGCCGATCTGATCAAGCATCGTGACATTCATGATGCTGGGCGGACCATCGCTGTGATCCTGCACCGCTTCCAACGGAATATGAGCGACACCGGCGTTGCCGATTTCCTGTAGGCTTTCGGCGATCTGCGCATAGGCTTGCGTTAGCTGCCGCTCCTCGCCCCACAGTATGGAAAAGAACTCCGCGCGGTCGCCGGGAGACAGATAGGGCGCCAGCGCGGCAGCCTGGGGCCAATAGCCGCCCTGCAAATCACCTTCCAATGCCTGGACATGGTTGCCGAACGATTCCACGACGTAGTCCCAAAGGGAAACGACGTCATCGGCGTCGACGCCAGGCTGGCGTTCGCCTCCGGCGCGGCCGGCGAACCGGTCCAGCATGGACTTGCAGCGATTGGCATCGATCTTGTATTCAACCTTGCCCTGGTCGAAGTCCTTGAACCACGCGTTGGCCAGTATCTTGGCCAGGTCGATTTCCCGGAACAACCGGACTTCTATCGGATAGCCGCTATCCTGGATCTCGGGTTTGACGCGCGTGAATCGCGTCACCAGTCCAGTCGCCTCACTGCCGCCCCCGGAGGGGTTGACCGAGGTAAGGAAGTCCACTCGCTGGCCGCCATATTCGGTTTCCAGGCGGCCGTTCTCACCCGCCGCCAGTGTGGAAATCAAATAGGACTTGCCCGCCTGGGACAAGCCGAAAAAGCCGATAGCCATGGGATGGCCAGCCGCCCGCTCCAGGCTGCGCGCCTTGTTGCTCGCCCGGCGCAAACCGTAGATCAGGCCGTCAGCCTTGTCTTCAAGTTTTCGGGAATTCCCGCGCACCGCATCTATCCATGCAATCGCGCGGCCCGCACCTTCATGAATCGCACGCCACTGGCGTGCAAGTTTTTCCTGAGATTCGCTCATGTCGCCATCAACCCTGAATCAACCTTTCACGCTGCCGCTGTCCAGCCAGTAAAAATTCGCCTTCCCGATCCGGAGCTGGGTATTCAATTGCAGCCTGACGCTGGGCTTTCCGCGGCCGTCATCGGTCAAGGGCGCCGTCTTCGCGACCAACAACCGGTCGCTGATCAGGCCTGCCTTGCGTTCCTGGTCAGTCGGCTTGGCCACTTTGAAATACACGCGCCCCGAAGCATGGGACTTGTTCGGATTGGATTCCTGGGAGCGCTTGTATTCCTGCTCCCATTCCCGATCGAAGCCCAGGACATACGTGGGCGTGGCGGGCCAACGTTCGGCCTTCAACTGCCGATAACCCAGGCGGGCGGTGTTTTCAATCTTGAAGGGGATGACCTCGCCATCCGCATCTACTGGCAACTCGATGCTCTGGTCCATGGATGTCTTGCCATCGTCCGACTGCTGCGTACGGATGTCGGAGAACAGCACGTTGCCATGCTTGAGCATGTTGTCATTGCCAATCTCGCCGAAGTAGCGGATCAGCGGTTTCGGCCGGAGCGTGCCGGTATTGATCTTGAAGGTCGGAATACGATTGTTTTCGCACAGCCAGATGACCATGGCGCCGACCGAGGCCGTCGTCTTGGGATCGTCGATGCAGCCCGCCTTGCGGAACGGGAACCAGTCGCCCGTGCGGTAGTTGTGCATGGGCACCAAACGGCCCGGCGGGAGCGGCACTGCCTTGCGTATGACGGCCTGCACGCCTGGCAGCACCGACGGCCTGCCAGTCAGCAACAGTACATCGCAATCGTAGTAGTTGACGATTTCGCACAGGTTCCGCAGGGTATTGCAGATGTCCAGGTTATCCGTCAGGAAGTCGAAATGCATCTTGAGCGGCTCGCAGGTCAGCAGCACGCCCTCTAGATCGAAATTCACCGGCCGGCCGGCAGACTCATTGAGCGCCTTGCCAACGAACCCGCGTACCGCGGCGCTCAAGGGCTGCCTGTCGCACAACCATTCACCTATCGTCTTTTCCTTGCGCTCCGTCGGCACTTCCGGATCGTAGCCTTCATACTCCTTGAGCAGGACCAGCGCCAGGGGATAGAAGCACTGCAGGGTAAGCTGCTGTCGCAGCAGACGTTGCCTTTCGTCATCACCCGTGCTGCCACACAGCACGTCCATCAGCGCGGCGGCATCCCTGGCGCCCGCCGCCTTCAGTGCAACCTCAAGATAGGGCAGCACATATTTTCGAATGACTTCCAGCACTATGTCGTCACCGGCCACCTTGAAACCATCGCGAAAGCGCTGCGTAGGCGTGATGGGAACGAAGCTGTTTGCCGATTGCCGCGCGCCTCGATCGAGCTTGTAGTCGGTAATGACCAGATCGGTCGTGCCACCGCCTATATCCAGCGAAGCCACAGTGATGCACTCACGATCCGCCTTTTCCCGGCGCGCCAGCGCGTCGAAGAACTCTTCGGCATAACCGCTGAAATTCGTCACGACCTCGGTGTACAGATACACCAGCTGTCCGCAGGTCGCCTCGTCCCACTTGATGACGATCTTGGGCAAGGGGAGGACGAAAAGATCAAGCTTCTCGTCCTCGTCGTCCTCGACGGGATCTCCTTCGCCAACATGCCAGCCCATGCTCTTCCATAGCAGGCTCAGGGCACGCTGCGCGTGCTGCTTGAAAATGCCGCGCTCGACTTGTGGCATGCTGGGCGGCACGGTCAGGATGACGGCGCGCAGGTAGCGCGGCAAGGTGCGGTCCTTCTTGCGCGAACGGTATAGCCAGCTGTTGATCTGCGAAACCGCTTGCGCAAACACCTCATTGAGCATGAATCCCATCAATGAACTGCGCGTGTAGTGCGCTTCGAACGCGGGAAAGCCCGAGGTTTCCTCGTCCTCGTAGAGCGGGCACGGCCCATACAGGGGAATGCCCTTTTCATCGATCAGATTCTTCAGGGGACCGAGCGTCGCCCATTCCGGCGATTCGCCCTTGATCGTCGACGAGTTGGGCCGCCATCCGGACTCATACGCATCCTCGGCATCCCACAAATAGCGTTTGGGGCTGGACAGTCCAGTGGATCCTTCTGTTCCTTCCTTGCGCGCGGCCAGGTTGCTTGCTTCGGTGCCGACGCGCGCCATCGAAACCCACACGAACGCGTCATCCCGCCCGCCCTGCATGGACAGATCGTCCTTGCCAAAGCTTACCGGCGCGAACTCCACGCGCGATTCGAACGGATGGTGATAAACATGCTCCGGCCTGGTCATGTCGCGCAAGGTCAGGAAGCTGTAGTCATTTAGCCCATTGTCGTTCTGCTTGTGCTCCTCGATCAGGATGCCGCAGGTACGCGAATTTCCCACGTCCAGCACCAGATCGACCGGGATGCTGCCACCCTTGATGACCTTGCGGCCATCGCTGTTGGGTGCCAACATGTTCAGCACCTTGATGCGCGGCAGCTTGATCTTGACCTTTTCCTTCAGTTCTTTGTTGGAACGCGTGGTAGGCGCAGCTTCGCGCATCAAGCTGAGCAAGTTGAGGTAATGGGCGAGATGTTCCTTCTTCGCCAGCGCCTTCTCGATTTCCCGGTTCTCAAGATCGTCGCGACGTTCGCGGAAAATGCTCTCCAACCATTTGACAACCCACTCCTGCTCGTCCAGGAACCACTCCATTTCGTGCAGATTGAAGGCAAGACGGAACAAGGCGCCGGTTTCCATGTCTTCATCGTAGGGCTCGATGTAGTCACGGGCGTCATCCCTGGCACGGGTACGCGTATCGAAAGCCAAGGTCAGGCGGTGCGTATTGCCATTGGCGTCGGCCTGCGCCAGCTTGACGAAGCGCAGGCGGGCCCAGTTCTTGGGGCCCCGATCGAACTGGCTGTCCGACTTATAGCGAAAGAACGGCACCGGCAACCAAAAGCCGTCGAAAAGCTCCAGGCTTTCCTGCATAGGCAATGAGAACGCAGCCTTGGTTTCGAAGAAGCTTCCTGGTTTGTCTTCATAGCCAGGCTTACCGTCAGCGGGCACATAAAGGCGAATGGGCATCCGGCCCGATGGATGCATGCAGAACTCGCCTTCCGGCTCGCGCTTGAGGTCTGGCAACGCGCACGCCAAATCCAGGAACTGGACGCCTGTATTGCCGAAAAGCTCGACGTTATCCTTGTCAGCATCGTAGGTATCAACAGGGGGCAACATGGCAAATACTCTCGACGATTAGGGTTGGACGCGGCGCATGGATATGGGAAAGCTCTCATTCCCATAATTGCCGGCGCATGAGGCGATGTTGGTCATGCCCGGCTTGCACTGGATCAAGGGCATGTCGTAAGTGCCACCATCCGTGCATCTAGCAGCCACGCTATTGCTGATCGATAGCGCGCCCTTGTCCACTGCAGCGCTGACCGGCGCCGCACATTGCACGCCGTTATGGCGATTGACCGTGACCTGCCCCTCGCCATTCTTGAACTGATAGTGCAAGCGCAACGGTTCACCCGTGTCGCGGTCCTGGATGCCGGCCCCTGCACGCCAGTTGCCGTTGAGGAAATCGGCATTGCCATCGCGGGCATCCGTCGGAATCCGCAGGTCATCCTGGCTGTCGGGCAAGGTAGGAGGCGCGACATAGCCATGCTCGTCAGCCCCTTGCGCAGCCTGCCGAGAGGGCAACGTTCCGGGGCCTTCAACCGCGGACTGCGCGGGCAGCTTTGCGTCACCGTTCGCCGCAACACCTGGAGGCAGTGTGCCGACAGCCGGAGCATCAACCGATGCCGGTGCGTTGGCCACAGAGGCTGCGCCACGCTGCGCGCCGGGTAATGCGAAATCGCCTCCCGTGCCGCTACCCGTCAGCGCTGCGCCACCGGGGATGCCCATACCCGAAGTGCCGGCATGCGGCAGCGACGGCGTGGACAGCTTGACATCTGGCAAGGTCGCGTCACGCGGAGCGGAACCCGGCAAGGATAGGCCCGGCACCAGATTCGGGGCGCAAGCGCGCAGGCCGAACAACAAGGCCAGCAACAGCAGCAGCAGTGCCAGCCAAAGCCACCAACGCTTCCACCATGGCCGGCGTTCGAGCGTCGCGTCAAGGAGGGTGGTAGTCGCCGCCGCCGTTTCAACTGCCGGCGCACGCACTGGCGCGGCCACGGGCACGGCGGGACGCAAGGCATGCAAGGGGTCGAGCGTGCGGTCGGCGCCGTTGTGGACGAATCCCCAGAATGTGATGACGGGCTGCCCGTCGACCAGGAAAACAAAGCTGGAGTCGGGATGATGCAGAATCCACTTCAGCAACTGCCCCAGCAGAGCCGCGTCGTTGCCGCTACCTTTGGCCAGAACGGAGTCGCGCAGTTGCGCAACGCCGGCGCGCACTGCGTCTAACCGGACCAGCGCACCGGCTTGCTCGGTTGCGGTCGCCGCATTCCAGGAGATCACCGAACCGGGAGTCGGCGCATACCAGTCTATGCGGCGACCATTTTCGCTCGGTTGAGGCACCGCGAAATTCACAAGCAAGTCGGGACGCTTGTTTTTCAAAACGGTGAGAATCTGGCTCGCGACCAGATGAATGGCTTGTCCCCGCTCGCCCAGAACATCGAATTGATCGATTTTCTCGCTACGTAATTTTACGCCCAGCATATTTTGTTACTTCTCTGCTACAGATGGCCAGAAATGGGGAACAAACGATGGACCTTGCCCAGCCCTTGAGCAAGACGATCGCCTCAAGCGTTAATTTGAGATAATGTTAGATTATAAGGAATATGTTAACAATGCGTCACAAAAATTTGCATCGTTACCTTCTTTGCCTATTGGTGCCATTCTTGCTGGCGGCCTGCTCGCGAGAACCCGAGTTCGACCGGAACTTCAAGAAAAGCTGCGAAGCGACGAGCTACGGCAAGACTAGCTATTGCGAGTGCGCATTAGGGATCGTGAAGCGGAATATCAAGGGAGACGCGCTATTGACCATGTCCACAAAGGACCTTGAGCCACTGGCCCCCGAAATTCTCGGAACCTGCCCGGCAAAATAATCAGGATGAGGCAATAAAAAACCCACATTTCCATACAAGAAATGCAGGCATTTAATCTAGCCAGACGACGGTTCGAAAAACCCTATTCCGACGGCAACCAGGATCAGGCCATACCCCTGTCGACAAAATGCCGTGGCGGCCAGCCCTTGCAGCAAAGCACATGCCCCATCGATATGGCGGACCAACAAACAAAAACAGCTCACCCACAGGCCCAGATAGCAGAAAACCCGCAATCTCGCGGCGGAGATGCGGGTTTTATACTCCCAGGACGGAGCCCGGACAAATTCTTGGTGCCGACGGCGAGACTCGAACTCGCACAGCTTTCGCCACTACCCCCTCAAGATAGCGTGTCTACCAATTTCACCACGTCGGCGGGGTCATGCGTCTTGCTCGTTGCCTCAAGCCCGAAGGCCGGCACCTGCTATTCGCATGCCATTCTGGCGCTTGTCATGAAGGCAATGCCAGAAAGTCGAGCATTCTAGCATGAAATCACGTAATCAACTCACGCTACTCACGGCCCAATGTGCTTGACGCCCACCAAGCAAAAAGCCGGCTCACGCCGGCTTCTCGCTGCGTAGCCACAGCCGCCCCCTGTCCACAGGGGCCGGCCGCGCGAGCGCATGCCTTACTTGGCGGGAGTTTGCGCCGGCTTGTCGCCCGAGGCGGGAGCCGCCGGAACCGAAGGCACCGAGGCGTCGGGCTTGGCCGGGGCGGAAGCCGCACCGGGAACCGACGAAGCGCCAGGAACCGACGAAGCGCCCGGGACGGACGAGCCGCCGGGAACCGATGCGCCGCCCGGCACCTGGGGCACGGAACGGTCGGCCGGGAAGTTCTGCATCACGCCGCCGTCCAGGACCGAGGAGGAGCCCTTGTGGCTGACATAGGCCAGGCCGGCGGTGGTGGCAAAGAACACGACGGCGGACCACTTGGTCATGCGCGACAGGAAGTTGGCCGCGCCGGTGGCGCCGAACAGGCTGCCGGCCGAGCCGCTGCCAAACGCGGACCCCATGTCGGCGCCTTTGCCTTGCTGCAGCAGGACCAGGATGATGATGGCCAGCGCCGAGATCACTTGGACGGCCAGCAGAACTTTGAGAATCAGGGGCATTACGGACTCCGGAACGGAAACTTTTAGATGGCGGCGATGCGCAGGAATTCATCGGCCACGAGCGACGCGCCGCCGACCAGGGCGCCGTCGATGTCGGCCATGGCGAACAGGCTGGCGGCATTGGCCGCCTTGACGCTGCCGCCGTACAGCACTTGCACCTGGGCCGCGCCCAGCGCGCGCAGGGCGGCGCGGATGGCGCCGTGGACTTCCTGGGCCTGCTCGGGGCTGGCGCTGCGGCCGGTGCCGATGGCCCAGACCGGCTCATAGGCCAGGACCATGCGCGACACGGCTTCGGCGCCCAGGGCCAGCACGGGCTTGAGCTGGCGCTCGATGACGGCCAGCGTGTTGCCGGCGTCGCGATCGGCCAGCGATTCGCCCACGCAGACCACGGCAGTCAGGCCGGCGGCCAGCGCGGCGCGCGCCTTGTCCGCCACGATCTGGTCCGTCTCGCCGTGCAGCACGCGACGCTCGGAGTGGCCGGCCAGGGCCCAGCGGCAGCCGAATTCCTTCAGCATCGCGCCGGAGACTTCGCCCGTGTAGGCGCCCTTTTCCTGAGCGCTGACATCCTGCGCGCCCCAGCTGACGCTGCTGCCGGTCAGGGCGGAAGCGGCCTGGGCCAGGTACGGGAACGGCACGCAGACGCCGATCTGGCAATGGCTGGCGGCATCCACGGCGCGCAGTTCGGTCAGCAGCGCGGCGTTCTCGGCCAGGTTGCCGTTCATCTTCCAGTTGCCCAGCACGAGGCGGGCGCGGTTTTCGACTGAAGTCATGGCGCAAAGGTCAGAAAGGGTGAGCCCGGGAGGCCGGCCGCCGGCCCGCCGCGAGGCCAGACCGCCGCCGGACGGGTGCCTCCGGGCCGGGGGGCTGCCGCGTGGGCGGCACCAGGAGTGCGCCGACGACGGCAGGCTGCGGCCCATGAAACATTCGCCCACGGGTCTGCCTGGAAAAAATTCCAGGCGAAACCTGCGATTGTATCCTGTTGTGGGGGGGGGGGGGGGGGGCCCGGCGGGGGGCGGTTCGG
>NZ_JBICCO010000056.1:0-44458 GCF_043119405.1 Achromobacter sp. 413638 | reverse complement strand
TGCACGCGGACGGCACGGCGGCCGATGCGCTGGCGCGCCCCAGCGCCTTCGTCGGCCAGATCGACAAGCTCGCCCTGCCGGTCAAGAGCGCGCCCGGCTTTCTGGTCAACGCGGTACTGGCGCCCTACATGCTGCAAGCCATGCGCGGCGTGGACGCGGGCGTCGCGCCGGCCGCGATCGACGCGGCCCTGGTGGCCTTCGGCATGCCGATGGGACCGCTGGAGCTGGCCGACACCGTGGGTCTGGACATCGCCCGCGCCGCCGGCGAGGAGCTGGCCGGCGGCCAGGAGCCGCCGCGCTGCCTGGCGGACCGGCTGTCGCGCGGCCAGCTGGGCCGCAAGACCGGCCAGGGCTTCTATGCCTGGCGCGACGGCAAGCCCGTCAAGGACAAGGCGTCCGCCGCCCCCGCCGGCCTCGCGGCCGGCCTGATCCAGCCCCTGATCGACGCGACCCGGCAGCGGGTCGATCAGGGCATCGTCGCCGACGCCGACCTGGCCGACGCCGGCGTGATTTTCGGAACGGGATTCGCCCCCTTCACGGGCGGTCCCTTGCATTATCAAGGCAGGACCAAGACGTAGCGCAGTAGAGGAAATACGGCTCACGCCGATAGACCGGGCCGCCGAGCCCGGCAGTGCCATAACGACACCTATCCAACACGAGGAGGCAGTACCATGAGCAGACGTTCATTGTCCCTGAGCACCCTGTCGGTCATCGTGGCCGGCCTGGGCGCGTCCACCGTCGCCCACTCCGCCGGCTTCCAGCTCCTTGAGCAGAACGCCAGCGGCCTGGGCAACGCATACGCGGGCTCGGCGGCAAATCCGGAAAACGCCAGCATCATCTACTACAACCCGGCCGGCATGACGTACCTGCCGGGCTTCAACTTCTCGGGCGGGGTCAACCTGATCAAGCCCTCGTTCAAGTTCTCGGACAACGGCGACAGCCGCAATCCCGGCGTGCCCGGCATACCCGGCTCCGGCCTGGGCGGCTCGCGTCCCACCGGCGGCAACGGCGGCGACGCCGGCAAGCTCGGCGTGGTGCCGAACCTCTACGCCTCGCTGCAGCTCAATGAAAAGTGGTTCATCGGCCTGGGCATCGGCGCGCCGTTCGGCCTGATGACCAAGTACGACGAAGGCTGGGCCGGCCAGTACCACTCCAACAAGTTCGACATCAAGACCATCAACGTGAACCCCTCGGTGGCCTATAAGGTCAACGACAAGTTCTCGATGGGCTTTGGCCTGAACTGGCAGCGCATCGACGCCGAGTACAAAAAGAAGACCGTGGTGCAATTGCCCGTGCCGGGCCGCCCGGTCTTCACCAATGGCGATGCCGACCTCAATTTGAAGGGCGACGCCTGGGGCTGGAACGTGGGCTTCATGCTGCAACCCACCGAGGACACCCGCATCGGCCTGTCGTACCGCTCGAAGATCCGCCAGACGGCCAAGGGCGATACCGACATCGACAACATCGGGCCGACCCGTCAGTCCGCTTCGTTCGACGCCAAGGCGACCGTGGACCTGCCCGACACGCTGATCCTGAGCGCCGCGCACCAGCTGAACGAGCGCTGGGAACTGCTGGGCGACATCTCGTGGACCGGCTGGAGCAGCATCCCCGCGCTGAAGATCCGCAACTCGGGCACCGGCGCCAAGGATGACGAGCTGCCGCTGAACTTCCGCGACACGTGGCGCCTGGCCGTCGGCGCGAACTACAAGTTCGCGCCCGACTGGAAGTGGAAGTTCGGCCTGGCCTATGACCAGTCGCCGGTCCACAAGGAACAGGACCGCCCCACCTCGCTGCCGGACAACGACCGCTACTGGTTCTCGACCGGCGTGCAGTGGCAGGCCACCAAGAACACGACACTGGACGTGGGCTACACCTACCTGTACCTGCGCAAGACGTACATCGACACGAACTCCGGCAACGCCCTTGCCAAGGGTCGCGTGGCGGGCAGCTACGACAGCAGCGGCCACATCTTCGGCCTGCAGGTCTCGTCGCGTTTCTAGCAGGGGCTGCCCACCCTGGAGCGCCACACGCTCCCCAAGGGCGCCGCCGCGGACCGGACCGGCAAAGCCGGCTCCGCGCGGTTTGGACAGGAATAGGGGCCACCCGTTGTATGCGCGGCGGGTGGCGCCCGTTTCGTGAAGGACCGGAGCAACATGTCCCTTCCTGCACGGGGACGGCAAGCGCAACAAGGCGCACAGCCTTGGGCATTTTTTGGAGACTTCCTTGAGCAAGTTCGTCGTTAAACACGTCGCCGTGCTGGGTGCCGGCGTCATGGGCGCGCAGATCGCCGCCCACCTGGCCAACGCCGGCGTGCCCGTCACGCTGTTCGACCTCGCCGCCAAAGAAGGCGACCGCAACGGCATCGTCAAGAAGGCGCTGGCCGGCCTGAAGAAGCTCGAACCCGCGCCGCTGGCCGGCGCCGCGCGCCTGGCCCTGATCCAGCCCGCCAACTATGACGACCATATCGAACGGCTGCAGGGCTGCGACCTGATCATCGAGGCCATCGCCGAGCGCATGGACTGGAAGACCGCGCTGTACGAGCGCATCGCGCCGCACGTGGCGCCCGGCGCCATCATCGCCTCGAACACCTCCGGGCTGTCGATCGACGCGCTGGGCCACGCCCTGCCCGAGCAGCTGCGCCACCGCTTCTGCGGCATCCATTTCTTCAACCCGCCGCGCTACATGCGGCTGGTCGAGATCATCGCCACCTCGCACACCGAACCGCGCGTGCTGGACCAGCTCGAAACCTGGCTCACGTCGACGCTGGGCAAGGGCGTAATCCGCGCGCTGGACACCCCCAATTTCGTCGCCAACCGGATCGGCGTGTTCTCGATCCTGGCGGCCATGCATCACACCGCCCGCCTGGGCCTGGGCTTCGACGAAGTCGACGCGCTGACCGGCCCGAAGATCGGCCGTCCCAAGAGCGCCACCTATCGCACCGCCGACGTGGTCGGCCTGGATACGCTGGCGCATGTGATCGGCACCATGGACAAGAACCTGGCCGACGATCCCTGGCACCGCTATTTCAAGCAGCCCGAGTGGCTGGCCGCGCTGATTTCCAAGGGCGCGCTGGGCCAGAAGAGCGGCGCAGGCGTCTATCGCAAGGCCGGCCGCGAGATCCAGGTGCTGGATCTGAAAGCCCAGGACTACCGCCCCAGCGCCGGCAAGCTGGCAGACGAGGTGGGCGCGATCCTCAAGGAACGCGATCCGGCCAAGCGCTTCGCCGCGCTGCGCGCCAGCAGCCATCCGCAGGCCCAGTTCCTGTGGAGCCTGTTCCGCGACATCTTCCACTACAGCGCCGCGCAGCTGGCCAACGTGGCCGACAATGCCCGCGACCTGGACCTGGCCATGCGCTGGGGCTTCGGCTGGGCCCAGGGCCCGTTCGAGACCTGGCAGGCCGCCGGCTGGCAACAGATCGCCCAGGCCGTGGCCGAGGACATCGCCGCCGGCCGCGCCATGAGCGACAGCCCCCTGCCCGCCTGGGCGCTGGAGCCCGCCCGCCAGGGCGTGCACGCGCCCGAGGGTTCGTATTCGGCGCGCAGCGGCAAGCTGCATGCGCGCTCGTCCCTGCCGGTGTACCGCCGCCAGATCTATCCCGAGCGCGTGTTCGGCGAAGCGCCCGACAACCGTGGCGTCACCGTCTGGGAAAACGAAGGCGTGCGCCTGTGGAACCTGCCCGACGTGGATCCGGGCGTGGCCATCCTGTCGGTCATCTCCAAGAACCACACGCTGGGCGCCGAGGTGCTGGAAGGCATCCTGCAGGCCGTGGCCCGCGCCGAGCGCGAGTTCGACGGCCTGGTCATCTGGCATCCGGCTCCCTTCGCCGTGGGCGCCAACCTGCAGCAGGTGGTCGAAGCCTGCGCCGCCGGCCAGTGGGACATGCTGGAAGCCACGGTCGAGAAGTTCCAGCGCGCCTCGCAGGCCTTCAAGTACGCGCAGATCCCTACCGTCGCCGCCGTGCAGGGCATGGCGCTCGGCGGCGGCTGCGAGTTCCTGATGCATGCCTCGCACCGCGTGCTGGCGCTGGAAAGCTACATCGGCCTGGTCGAGGCCGGCGTGGGCCTGATCCCGGCCGGCGGCGGCAGCAAGGAATTCGCCGGCCGCGCGGCCGCGCTGGCCGCCAAGACCGCCACGCCCGGCGAAGTCTTCCCGTTCCTGCAACCGATCTTCCAGACCATCGCCACCGCTCAGGTCGCCAAGAGCGCGCGCGAGGCCATCGAGACCGGCTTCGCCCGCGAGCAGGACATCGTGCTGTTCCATCCGGACGAGCTGCTGTTCGTGGCCATCGGCCAGGCCCGCGCCGCCGCCCAGGCCGGCTACGTGCCGCCGGCCAGGCTGCAGAACGTGCCGGTCGCCGGCCGCAATGGCATCGCCAACTTCGAGATGATGCTGGTCAACATGCGCGAAGGCGGCATGATCAGCGCGCACGACTACCGCGTGGCGCGCAGCGCCGCCGTGGCGCTGTGCGGCGGCGAGATCGAGACCGGCACGCGCGTGGACGAGGAATGGCTGCTGACCGTGGAGCGCAAGGAGTTCGTGGCGCTGCTGCGCACGCCGGAGACCCAGGCCCGCATCCGCCACACCTTGGAAACCGGCAAGCCTCTGCGGAATTGAGCCCCCCCGAGCGCCTTCGGCGCCTCCCCCAGGGGCGCCGGCTGCGGACCGGCGGAGCCGGATCCGCGCGGCCCCGATCTTGGGGCGCCGTTGTGGGTTGGGAGAGTTTGGGTCCATGAATATTTGAGGATATGAGATGAGCAAGCAAATTCAAGACGCGTATATCGTTGCCGCGACGCGGCTGCCGGTGGGCAAGCGCAATGGCGCTTATGCGACCACCCGGCCGGACGACATGCTTGCGGCGGCGCTGAATGGGGCGCTGGCGCAGGCGCCGGGGCTGGATCCCGCGCGCATCGAGGACGTGATCGCGGGCTGCGCCATGCCCGAGGCCGAACAGGGCATGAACGTCGCGCGCATCGGGCTGCTGCTGGCGGGACTGCCGCAGAGCGTGGCGGGCGTCACCGTCAACCGCTTCTGCGCCTCCGGCCTGCAGGCGGTGGCCGACGCCGCCGCCCGCATCCGCACCGGCGAGGCCGACATCATGATCGGCGCGGGCACCGAGTCCATGAGCGCCATGCCGCAGATCATGGGCAACAAGGTGTCGATGAATCCGGCCATCTTCGCGCACGAGGAAAACCTGGGCATGGCCTTTGGCATGGGCCTGACCGGCGAGAAGGTCGCCGAGCGCTGGAAGGTGTCGCGCGAAGACCAGGACGCCTTCGCGCTGGCTTCCCACCAGAAAGCCTGCGCCGCCATCGCGGCAGGCCATTTCAGGGCCGAGACCACGCCCTTCGAGGTGGTGTCGCACCTGCCCGACGCCAACGGCGCGGTGCGCGTGGCGCGCCGGCTGGTCGAGACGGACGAAGGCCCGCGCCCCGACAGCAGCGCGGAATCGCTGGCCAAGCTGCGCCCGGTGTTCGCCGCGCGCGGCAGCGTCACCGCTGGCAACAGCTCGCAGATGTCCGACGGCGCGGCCGCCGTGATCCTGGTGTCCGACCGCATCCTGCGCGAATTCAACCTGCAACCGCTGGCGCGCTTCGTCAGCTTCGCCGTGGCCGGCGTGCCGCCCGAGGTCATGGGCATCGGGCCGGTGGCCGCGATCCCGAAGGTGCTGGAGCGCGGCGGCATCACGCAGGATGCGCTGGACTGGATCGAACTGAACGAAGCCTTCGCCGCGCAATCGCTGGCGGTGATGCGCGAACTAAAGCTCGACCCCGCCAAGGTCAACCCGCTGGGCGGCGCCATCGCCCTGGGCCACCCGCTGGGCGCCACCGGCGCGATCCGCACGGCCACGCTGGTCCATGGCCTGCGCCGCACCGGCGGCAAGCACGGGCTGGTAACGATGTGCATCGGCACCGGCATGGGCGCGGCTGGCCTGTTCGAGGCGCTGTAGGACGGCGGGTATCCAGTGAAGCCTTATTGGTTCAAGCGCCTGTCCCCCGAATGGCGCGCGCGGCTGATGCGGGTGGGGTTCAACCTGCATCCGGCGTTCCGCGCCACCGGCGGGCGGGTGCTGCACGTGTCTCCGGATTTTCATCACATCCGGATCAAGCTGCCGCTGTTGCGGCGCACCCGCAATATCGTTGGCTCGATGTATGGCGGCTCGCTGTTCGCGGTGACCGACGGCGCCCACCCCACGATGCTGATGTCCGCGCTAGGCTCGGATCACATCGTATGGGACAAGGCGGCGTCCATCCGCTACCGCAAGCCCGCCTACACCACCCTGTACGTGGATTTCCGCCTGCCTGCCGGGGAAATCGCGGAAATCCGCGAGATCCTGGCGCGCGAGCATGAAACCACCCGGACGTACACGGTGGAACTGCAGGACAAGGACGGCGTCGTCTACGCCGTCGTGGAACGAACGATCTATATCGCAAACAAGAAGTTCTACAAGCAGAAGACCCAAGGAGGTGACAAATGCATCGCATCCCCGGAGGGCGAACCGCCGCCCTGAGCCTGATCCTGGCCGCCGCCCTGGCGGGCGCCCCGGCCCTGGCGGCCGACGTCGAAGTCGGCGGCCTGCGCGTCCCGGACCAGTTGTCCGAGGGCGGCCGCGCGCTGGTGCTCAACGGCGCCGGCGTGCGCACCAAGTTCGTCGTGAAGGTCTACGTGGCCGCGCTATACGCGACCGCCAAGACCGGCGACGCCGCCGCGCTGGTCAACAGCGCCGAACCCCGCCGCATGCGGCTGCACATGCTGCGCGACGTCGACAGCAAGAGCCTGGACGGGGCGCTGCAGGACGGATTGCGCGACAATACGCCCAAGCAGGAGCTGGAAGCGCTGAAGGAACCGGCCCAACGCCTCTCGGCCCTGATGGCCAGCGTGGGCTCGGCCAAGGAAGGCGACGTGATCGACCTGGACTTCGACGCCAAGGGCGTATCGGTCAGCGACAACGGCAAGGCGCGCGGACGCATCGACGATCCCGCCTTCGCCCGGGCGCTGCTGCGTGTATGGCTGGGCGAAAACCCGTCGCAGTCCTCCCTGAAGAAGGCCCTGCTGGGCAACTAGGCGGAATCCCCAACGATATGGAACGAATCTGGCAAAAGAGCTACCCCCCCGGCATGCCCACGGACATCCAGCTCGACGGCGTGTCGACGATGGTGACGGTGGTGCGGGACAGCTGCCGGCAGTATGCCGGCAAGACCTCGTACATCAGCATGGGCAAGTCGATCAGCTACGCCGAACTGGACGCGCTGACGCGCGACTTCGCCGCCTGGCTGCACGCCAACGGGCTGGGCAAGGGCGACCGCATCGCCCTGATGATGCCCAACCTGCTGCAATACCCGGTCTGCCTGTTCGGCGCCTGGCGCGCCGGCTGCGTCGTGGTCAACTGCAATCCGCTCTACACCGCGCACGAGCTTGAGCACCAGCTGGCCGACTCGGGCGCGCGCGCCATCGTGGTGGCGGACAACTTCGCCGCAACCTTGCAGCAGGCGCTGCCCAAGAGCGCCATCGAGCGCGTGCTGGTCACCTCCATCGGCGAATTGCTGGGCCCGCTCAAGGGCCGGCTGGTCGACCTGGTGGTCAAGCGCGTCAAGCGCATGGTGCCGGCGTGGTCGATTCCCGGCGCGCAGCGGCTGGGCCAGGCGCTGCGCGCCGGCCGCGCCCTGCCCTTCACCGAGGTCGAGCTGAACCAGGACGACCTGGCCTGCCTGCAATACACGGGCGGCACCACCGGCGTGGCCAAGGCGGCCATGCTGTCGCACGGCAACCTGATGGCCAACGTCAGCCAGGCGCACGCCTGGGTGACGCCGCTGGTCCGGGACGGCGAAGAACTCATCGTGACGGCGCTGCCGCTATATCACATCTTCGCGCTGACGGCGAACTGCCTGACGTTCATGAAGATCGGCGCCAGCAACCTGCTCATCGTCAACCCACGCGACATACCGGGGCTGATCAAGGAAATGTCCAAGGCGCCGGTCAGCGCCTTCACCGGGGTCAACACGCTGTTCAACGCGCTGCTGAACAACCCCGATTTCGCCAAGCTGGATTTCTCGCGCCTGCGCCTGACGCTGGGCGGCGGCATGGCGGTGCAGCGTTCGGTGGCCGAGCGCTGGCGCGCCGTCACCGGCCGCTCGCTGGCCCAGGCCTACGGCCTGACCGAGACCTCGCCCGCCGTGACCATCAATCCGCTGGACGTGAAGGAATTCACCGGCTCCATCGGCCTGCCGGTGCCGTCCACCGACATCTCCATCCGCGACGACGAGGGCCGCGAACTGCCCATCGGCGAGCGCGGCGAGATCTGCGTGCGAGGCCCCCAGGTGACGCGCGGCTACTGGAAGCGCCCGGACGAGACCGCGCTGGTGCTGTACGCGGACGGCTTCCTGCGCACCGGCGATATCGGCTACGTGGACGAGGCCGGCTATGTGTTCCTGGTGGACCGCAAAAAGGACATGATCCTGGTGTCCGGCTTCAACGTCTATCCGAACGAAGTCGAGGATGCGGCCGCGCTGCACCCCGGCGTGCGCGAGGTGGCGGCGGTCGGCGTGCCGGACGAACGCTCCGGCGAGGCGGTCAAGCTCTACGTCATCCGCAAGGATCCGAACCTGGACGCCGAGACGCTGATCGCCCATTGCCGCACCCAGCTCACCGGCTACAAGGTGCCGCGCTACGTGGAGTTCCGCGACGACCTGCCGCGCACCAACGTCGGCAAGATCCTGCGGCGCGAACTCAAGCCGGAAGCCCAGGCGCAGGCCAAGGCGCCCGCCCAGGCCTGATCCCGCGTCGCGGCGGGCCGGCGGCGCCGGCCCGCTTCGAATTGGCGCCGCCGCGACGGCGCGCCGCCTACCACTGCCCGAAATACACGCCCGCGCGCTTGTGCGCGTTGGTGGCCCGCTCCACCGCCTCGTCGCTCATCGTGGTGCGGGTGCGGCCGCGCAGCATCCATTCCAGCAGACGGTGGCGCAAGGCCCCGCGCACCTCGGCGTGCGCGGCGCTGGTCCCCAGGTCCTGGAACTCTTCGGGATCGGCCCGCAGGTCGTACAGCTGCTCCGGCTCGTCCAGCCAGTACACATAGCGCCACCGGTCCGTGCGCAGCGACCAGGCGCGGGCATTGCGCGGCGTCTTGCCGCGCAGCAGGCGGGCCTGGCGGAAGCTGTAGTCCAGCTCCGAATACACGCAGTCGCGCCAGGGCTGGCCGTCCGGCAGGCCATGCAGCACTTCCTGCAGCTCGCGTCCTTCCAGCCGGTGCGCCGGCCGGGGCGCGTCCAGCGCGCGCAGCACGGTGGGCACCAGGTCCACGCTTTCGACCATGTGGTCCAGCGCCTGGCCGCGCGTGGCGTCGGCCTCGCCGGACGGATCCATGACGATGAAGGGCACGCGCTGCACGGTGTCGTAGAACAGCTCCTTCTCGCCCAGCCAATGGTCGCCCAGGAAATCGCCGTGGTCAGCGGTGAACACGATCAGCGTGTTCTTCATCAGGCCCGCGCCTTCCATGTAGTCGAACAGGCGTCCCAGATGGTCGTCCAGCTGCCGGATCAGGCCCTGGTAGGCCGGACGCACCACGCGCACGCAATCGTCGTTGGCAAAGCTGATGCTTTCCTCATGCTGCCGGTAGGCGGCCACCACCGGATGCGCATTCTCCAGCTCGGCAAGATTGCGCCGCACGGGCAGGCATTGGTCCGCGCGGTAGCGCCGATGATAGGGATCCGGCGCCATGTAGGGCCAGTGCGGTTTCACATAGCTCAGGTGCAGCACCCAGGGCTGGCCGCCGCGCCGCTTCATGAAGTCCAGCGCCTGGTCCGTCATGTAGGCGGTCTCGGAATGTGCCTCGGCCACGCGCGAGGGCAGATGCACGTTGCGCATGTTCCAGCCGCTCACCACCTGCCCGGACGCGTCCACGCCGGCAATGACGTAGTCGGTCCAGGGATCGGCGCTGTCGTAGCCGTGACGCCGCAGGAAGGCCGGATAGCCGCTCTCGGCCCCGGGCTCGTGATGGCCGTCGTAGCGGTCCAGCTCGACGAAGCCGCCCCGGCTCAACAGGATGCCCAGTTCGGACGCGCCGTCGATGGCAAGACGCTCCATGCCCGCCTTGTCCGGGATCACGTGGGTCTTGCCGGCCAGCGCCAGATCGCGCCCTTGTCCCGCCAGGTATTCGCCCAGCGTGATCTCGTTGACCGAAAGCGGCACGCGGTTCCAGGTCGCGCCGTGGCGCGATGGATAGCGGCCGGTGTAGTAGCTCATGCGCGACGGGCCGCACACCCCGGAGTTGACGAAGGCGCGCGTGAAACGCGCGCCGCGCGCCGCCAGCCCGTCCAGGCTGGGCGTCTCCAGGTAGGGATGGCCGTAGCAGCCCAGGTGGTCGGCCCGCAGCTGGTCGGCCATGATGAACAACACGTTCTGGACGGCGCCCATGTCTGCCCCTTTTCTTACTGCGTGACCGTGAAGCCGGACGCGCGCACCACCGGCTCCCACTGCTTGCGATAGGCGTCCAGCGCCTCGGCGCTGCGGGCGGCGTCGGCCGACACCGGTTCCAGGTAGGCGGCGCGCACGGCCTCGCGCAGGGCCGGCTCGTCCAGCACGGCTGCGATGTCGCGGCCCAGCCGTTCGGCCTTGTCCGCCGGCATGGCGGCCGGCGCAAAGAAGGCGTTCCAGCCATCGGCGGCCAGGTCCACGCCGGCCTCGCGGAAGGTCGGCACGTCGGGCAGGTCGGGATCGCGCGCCTCGCCCGAGGTCGCCAGGATGCGGATCTTGCCGGCGCGGTGCTGCGGCAGCAGCGTGTCCAGCGTGTCGATGGCCTGCGGTAGGACGCCGCCGATCAGCTCGGAGATCAGCGGCGCCGATCCCCGGTAGCCGACGATCTCGGGCTCCTGGTTGATGGCGCGGCCCAGCATCAGCGCGAAGAAATGCGGCAGGCTGCCGGTGGCGGGCACGCCCACCGAGAACAGCCGGGGATCGTCGCGCAGGACCTGGCGCAGGCCGGCCACGTCGCGCACCTTGGAATCCGCCGCCACCGCCAGCGCGAACTTGTAGCGGCTCACCAGCGACACCGGCTTGAAATCGCGCTGCGCGTCGTAGCCTGGCTTGTCGTAGACCAGCGGCGCCACCACCATGACGGCCGGATTGGCCAGCATCAGCACGTTCTGCGCCGCCCCGGCCGCATGCAGGCCCTGGGCGGCGATGCGACCGCCGGCCCCGGTCTTGTTCTCGACCACCACCGGCGCACCGATGCGCTCCTTGAGCCGGTCCGCCACCAGCCGCGCGACGCGGTCGGAACTGCCGCCGGGCGGATAACCCACCACGATGGTCAGCGCGCCGTCCAGCGGCGGCTGAGCCTGTACGGCGGGACAGGCCGCCACGCTTGCCGCCAAGACCAGGCCCGTCGCCCAGCCGCTCAATCTCTTGCGCATCGCTCTCTCCTGATTCGCCGCGGCCATGGCGCTCCCCGGCCGGTTGGCCGGATGCCGGGGCCATTCCCCGTGGTTGCTCCGGGGGCTATTCCCTATGCCCGGCGCATGCCCAAATGGGCAAAATGAATTTAGCAACGCGACGCTTTGTTGATCTAATCCAGTACTTTCCATAACGATATGCATGCGCGACGGGCAACAGCTCGGCCCGCGGGAGACGCCATGGCAACGCCCCCTGCCCCCGGCCAGGCCAGCCTGTCCGATATGCTGATGTACCGTCTCTACCAGGCCTGGTCGCAATCCAACCCGGTATTCGTGCGCCTGTGCGAAGGCCGCTACGGCATCACCCGGCGCGAGTGGCGGTTGCTGGCCTGCGCGGTGGAGGGCGGCATCATGACCTCGGCCGAGCTGGCGGCGGCGGCCAAGCTGGACCTGGCCCGCACGTCGCGCACGCTCGGCACGCTGTGCGAGAAGGGCTGGCTGCGCCGGCTGCACGACAGCGCCGACCGGCGCGTGGTCCGGGTCGAGGCCACCGAGCGCGGGCAGGAACGCTACCTGGCGCTGCTGCCCGAGGTCGCGCGCCTGAACGACATGCTGGTGCAGGACCTGAGCGCGACCGAGGTCGAGCAGTTGCGCGGCTTCCTGGCGCGCATCGAGCAACGCGGCCGGCGCATGGCCGAGGACAACATCGTGTCGGACAAGGCCAGCCGGCGCGCCGGCGGCACCCGCCGGGCGAGGTAGAAGCCCACCCCGCCTCGTTCAACCGGGTCTCCACAAACATTTGCTACGCTAGGCGTCTGCCGTCCGCGCAGCCGCGCCACGGCCGTCCACGCCCGCCGCGCCCACGAAGCCGGCCGGGCGCCCCTACGGATATTCCATGCCCGGCGTCCAGCGCACATCCATCTTCCGTCGTTTCGAAGGCCTGATAGACCCCTTCAAGGACGCTCCGGACATCACCCCGCCCGGCCGCGTGCTGCGCTTCTACGCCTACTACCTGTTGCAGGTCTGGCCGATCTTCGCCGTGCTGCTGGTGGTGGGGCTGGCGGGCGCGCTGGTCGAGGTGGCGCTGTTCAGTTTCCTGGCCGACATCGTCGACCTGGCGCGTGACACGCCGCCCGCCGAGTTCTTCCAGCGCCACGCCGGCCTGCTGCTGTGGATGGCGCTGGTGGTGATGGTGCTGCGCCCGCTGGCGATCGCCGCGCACGACCTGCTGACCCACCAGACCATCGCGCCCAGCCTGACCACGCTGGTGCGCTGGCAGAACCACCGCTACGTGCTGGGCCAGGGGCTGGCGTTCTTCCACAACGACTTCGCCGGCCGCGTCGCCAACCGCGTCATGCAGGCTGGCAGCGCGCTGCGCGATTCCGCCGTGCAGTCGGTGGACGCGCTGTGGCACGTCATCCTGTACGTGGTCAGCGCGCTGTACCTGTTCGCCGAGGCAGACTGGCGGCTGGTGATCCCGCTGGTGCTGTGGATCGTCGGCTACTGCTGCATGCTGGGCTATTTCGTGCCGCGCATGCAGGCGCGCGCCGTGACCGCCTCGGAAGCGCGCTCCAAGCTCATGGGCCGCATCGTCGACGGCTATACCAACATCGGCACGCTCAAGCTCTTCGCCCATGCCCGGCAGGAAGAGAACTACGCGCGTCAGGCGCTGGCCGAACAGACGGAAAAACAGCGGCTGTCGACCCGCGTCATCACGGCGATGGACGTGTCCATCAATACGCTGAACGGCGTGCTGATCGTCGGCACCGCCGGCCTGGCGCTGTGGCTGTGGAGCCAGGACAGCATCACGCTGGGCGCGATCACGCTGGCGCTGGGCCTGGTGATCCGCATCAACAACATGTCGGCCTGGATCATGTGGGAGGTCAGCGGCATCTTCGAGAACGTCGGCATCGTGCAGGATGCCTTGAGCACCATTTCGCAGCCCAAGCAGGTGCTCGATGCGCCGGCGGCCGGCCCGCTGCGCATCGAGCGCGGCGAGGTGCGTTTCGACGACGTGTCCTTCCACTATGGCGGCGCCCGCGAGGTCATCCCGCACCTGAACCTGACGGTGCGCGCCGGCGAGAAGATCGGCCTGATCGGCCCGTCCGGGGCCGGCAAGTCCACGCTGGTCAACGTGCTGCTGCGCCTGTACGACCTGCAGGGCGGACGCATCCTGATCGACGGCCAGGACATCGCCGGCGTCACCCAGGAAAGCCTGCGCTCGCAGATCGGCGTGGTCACGCAGGACACCTCGCTGCTGCACCGATCCATCCGCGACAACCTGCTCTATGGCCGCCCCGACGCGTCCGAGGAACAGCTGCAAGACGCGGTGCGGCGCGCGCGGGCCGGCGACTTCATCGCCGGGCTGGTCGACGGCGAGGGCCGCCGCGGCCTGGACGCGCGCGTCGGCGAGCGCGGCGTCAAGCTGTCCGGCGGCCAGCGTCAGCGCATCGCCATCGCCCGCGTGCTGCTCAAGGACGCCCCCATCCTGATCCTGGACGAAGCCACCTCGGCGCTGGACTCGGAAGTCGAATCCGCGATCCAGGAAAGCCTGGAAACGCTGATGCAGGGCAAGACCGTGATCGCCATCGCGCACCGGCTGTCCACCATCGCCCGCATGGACCGGCTGGTGGTGCTGGACCAGGGCCGCATCGTCGAGGCCGGCACGCATGCCGAGCTAGTGGCCCGGGGCGGGCTGTATGCACGGCTGTGGAGCCACCAGACGGGGGGGTTCGTGGGGCTGGATTGAGCGTGCGCCCGCGTCAGCAGACGCGGAGGGCTCAGACGGCCGCCACCCTTGCCGCCAGCGCCTTGCGATCCACCTTGCCCACCGCGTTCTCGGGCAGCGCGTCCACCCAGAGCACGTCGCGCGGCACATAGATGCGGCCCAGGCCCGCCAGCACGGCGGCGCGGATCCCCGCCTCGTCCGTCGGCGGCGCGCCGGCCGCGCGGGTCGCGAAGACCACCGGGACTTCGCCCAGGTCGGCATCGGGCGCGCCCACCACGCAGCAGGCCGCCACGCCGGGCAGCGCCGCCACCACGCCCTCCACCAGCGCCGGCGAGATGTTCTCGCCGCCACGGATGATCACCTCCTTGATGCGCCCGGTGATGGTCAGATAGCCGTCGGCGTCGAAGCGGCCCACGTCGCCGGTGCGCAGCCGCCCGTCGGCCACGCCGATCTGGCCCTGCGCGCCCAGGTAGCCCAGCATCAGGCTGTCGCCCTCGATGCAGATCTCACCCTCGCCGCCCGCCGGCGCCGCGCTGCCGTCCGGCTGGCGCAGGACCACGCGCTGGCCGGCCAACACCGTGCCCACCGTGCCCACGCGCCGCGCGCCGGGCGGATTCATGGTCGAGGTGCAGGTCGCCTCCGACAGGCCGTAGGACACCAGCAGCGGACAGCCCAGGAAGGCCTCGATGCGCCGGTGCAGCGCCTCGGTGATCGGCGCCGAGCCGCAACGCGCGTAGCGCAGGCCCGCCAGGCTGGCGGGTTCGAATACCAGGTCCAGCATGCGCGCGTACATGGTCGGCACGCCGGTCATGATGGTGGGGCGCCAGCGCGCCAGCAGCCCCGGCATGTCCTCGGCGCGGAAGCGCCCGGCCAGCGCCACGCAGGCCCCGGCCAGCAGCGGCGTGAAGACCTGGTTGTTCAGCGCGTTGGTGTGATGCAGCGGCATCACGTGCAGCAGCCGGTCGTCCGGCGTCAGGCCGCTATGCGCCAGCACGCCGTGCGCATTGTTCATCAGCCCGCGATGGCTCAGCAGCACGCCCTTGGGATGGCCGGTGCTGCCGGAGGTGAAGAGCAGCAGCGCCGGCGCGTCCGGCGCCAGCGCCGGCGCCCAGAAAGGCTCGCCCCGCGCCAGGCACGCGGCGGGCAACAGGCGGACGGCCGGCAGCCCGGACGCGGCGGCCGTCCCCGCGTGCGCAGGGTCGTGCAGCATCCAGCCCAGGCCCACGGCGGCAACGCGACGCGCCGTCTCCTCGTCGGCCAACCGGGGTTCCAGCGGACACGGGCAGGCGCCCGCCGCCATCGCGCCCAGGATCGCGATCAGTTGCTCCAACGAGCGCTCCATCGCCACCGCCACGAAGTCGCCCGCTGCCACGCCCGCCGCGCGCAACGCGCCCGCGGCGCGGGCCACGCGCTCATGCAGCGCCGCGTAGTCCAACGTGGCGTCTTCGGCGACCAGGGCGGGCAGGCGCGCCCGGTCCGGCCGGGTCCAACTGCGGGCGTAGGCCGCCACCAGCGTGGCATCGGTGTCGTTCATACCAGTGTCTCCAGGCGATCGGGGCCGCATGGATCCGGCTTTGCCGGGCCATCGCGGCGCCCCCTTGAGGGGGGAGCGCGCCAGCGCTCGGGGGTGGTCCTGCTTCAGCGCAGCGTCACCGCCGCATCGCGTTCGAATTGGCCTTCGGGATCCAGTTCGCGCAAGGCGCGCGCCTCGGCCGGCGTGGGCGGCTCGGTGGGCGCCGCGCCGCTGGCGTCGAACGCGAAGCCGGTGCGCTCGCGCACCTCGGCGAGACTCGCCTCGGGATGCCAGGACTGCAGGGCCAGCCGCCCGTCGCGCTTGATGAACACCGCGATCGGCGTGACCACCCCATGAAAACCGCCCCAGGACGTGACGAAATCCAGCCTGGGCACCAGCGTGCGCGTCGAGTGCTCGGTGCGCCAGGTGCAGGCGCGCCGCGCCGTGGGCAGCATGACCGCGCCGCCTCCGCCGCCCGGCAGGCGGACCTTGGGCGCGTGCCAGTCGCCGATGCAGGAGTTGTTGGCGCAGCCCTCGCCGTCGATCTGGGCCGCGCCCAGGAAGGTCAGGTCCATGCGGCCACGCGTGCACAGATCGTAGAAATCCTCGTTGGCGAAGATCGACGCCGTGTGTTCGGCCAGCACCGGATCGGAGCTGGACAGCGGCACGTGCGAGGGCCTGGGATCCACGCCGCCCGCCACGTTGATGTAGACGTAGTCCCAGTCATAGGCGCGCTTGGCCAGCAGGCAGGCCAGCATCGGCATGGTGGAATTGACGCCGCTGAAAGTGATCTCGTCCGGGCGGATGAAGCGCGCCAGGTTGGTCACGATGTAGGAAAAGCCCGACCATTGCTCAGCCATGGCTGGCCTCCTTCGCTTCCGGCGCCGCCGCCAGGTGGGCGGCCAGTTCGCTGTTCTTGTCCATGTAGGCCTCGACGGCCGGGTAGTCGATCGCGTAGGCCGGCCAGCAGGAGCCGGGCCAGGCGCTGCCCGGCGCCACCGCGTAGGCCTGCACCATGAAGTACGGCACCAACGTGGACTCGGGCTGGGCCTCGAACACCGCGCTGTCGACCCGTTTCTCGGCCACCACCAGCACGCTGCCGGCGGCGCGCGACATGATGCGGTCCCAGTGCGCGGTGCCGCTCACGCGCACATTGCCCAGCGCGTCGATCTCGGACGCCTGGATCACGGCAAAGTCCGGCCGCACCGCCGGCACCACCCAGGTCCGCTGGCCGCTGCCGTAGGGATCGTCGATGCATTTCCAGCCGTTCAGCTCGGGCAGGCCGCTGCCATGCAGGCCGCCGCAGGGCTGGAATGGCACGCCGAACGCCGCCGCCCGCAGGCCGGCCGTGAGGCTGGCGCAGGCATGCTCTTCCAGCTCGACCTCGCCACGCTCGATCGCCTTGCGATACCAGGGCGCCAGCCCGAAGTTGCCTTCCATGGCCACGATGCCCGCGCGCACGCGGCGCAGCGCGCCGGCGCGGCACAGGATGTCCACGTCGTAGCCGGGCGACTGCTTGATCAGTTCCAGGTCGCGCTTGCCCTGGCGGATCAGTTCACGCACGAAGCCGAACGGCCCGCGATGCAGGAAGCTGCCGCCCAGCGCGATGCTGGCGCCATCCGGCACCATGGCGGCCAGTTCCGCCAGCGTGCGCTGCTTGTTCTTCTGGTTGTATCCCGAACCCATCTTGTCTCCTTGCCCCGCCGCGCCGCGCGGCTAACGGGCCTGCAAATAGGCGGCCACGCGGGCCTTGAGCCCCGGCTCGGCGGCCGAGCGCGTCAGCCGCGCCAGGTCGGCGTCCGGCGCTTCGAGCGACAGCGCGGCGTACAGCTGCGCGCGGCTCGCATCGGTCAGCGCGGACGCGACGGCCAGCGCCTCGTCCGCCGCCGCCGGCCATTCGTCCCGCGCCGCCAGCCGGCTGACGAAACCGTCGCGCAAGGCCGATTCGGCGTCGAAGGTCGCGGCCTGTTCCAGGATGGTCCGCGCGCGCTCGGCGCCCACCAGCGCGGCGAAGCGCCGCGTGCCCAGCACCAGCCCGAACTTCAGCCCCGGCATGCGGAAGCTGGCGTCCGGCGTGGCCAGCCGCCACTTGCAGGCGCCGAACAGATCCACGCCGGCGCCGAAATTGCGGCCATGCGCCAGCGCCACCGTCAGGCAGGGCGTGGCCGCCACGCGCTGCAGCAGCATCTCGATGCGCACGAAGCGCAGCAGCAGGTCGCCCTCGCTGTGCGATTCCCAATCACCGAAGTCGAAGCCCGCGCTGAAATTGCGGCCCTCGCCCTGGAACACGATGGCGCGCGCCTGCTCGGCCTGCGCCTGATCCACCGCCGCGATCAGCGCCTCGACCAGCCCGGCCGACAGTGCGTTCATCTTGTCGGGCCGCGCCAGCGTCAGCAGATGCAGCGCGCCGCGCCGCTCGACCCGCAGGCCGTCCGTTTCCGTGATGTCGCTCATGCCGGCTCCTTGCGCCGCGCGCGCAGCGCGCCTAGCACTTCCTCGTTGTGCTCGCCCAGCGCTGGCGGGCGGCGACGCAGCGCCGTGGTCTGGCCGTCGAAGCGCACCGGCAGGCCGAAGGTGCGCGTGCGCACGCCGTTGGGCAGTTCCAGCGGCTGCACCCAGCCCATGTGCTCGACCTGCGGATCGGCCAGCACTTCCGAATAGGTGTTGATCGGCGCGCAGGGGACGCCCGCCTCGCGAAAGCGCGCCAGCCAGGACGCGGCCTCGTCGCCGGCGAAGATGGCTTCCAGGATCTCGCGCAGCGCGTCCTGGTTGCGGGCGCGCAGGCTGGTGTCGGCGAAACGGGCGTCGGCCAGCAGGTCATCGCGGCCAACCACCGCGCACACGCTCTTCCACAGCGCCTGGTTGCCGGCGGCCATGCCGAAGTACCCGCCCTTGCAGCGGAACGCCTGGTAGGGCGCGTTGCGCGGATGGGCGGAGCCGAGCTTGACCGGATCGCGCCCGCTGCCGAAGAACTCGGAGGTCTGCAGCGCGGCGATGCCCAGCGTGGCGCCCAGCATGGGCACGTCGATGTGCGCGCCCTGCCCGCTGGCCTGCGCGGCGCGCAGCGCCGAGGCGATGGCGAAGGCGCCGTACAGCCCGGCCGAGAAGTCCGCCAGCGGCACGCCGCATTTGACGGGTTCGCCGCCGGCCTCGCCGGTGACGCTCATGATGCCGCTCATGGCCTGGATGGTGAGGTCGAAGCCGCCTTCCTGCGCGCGCGGGCCGGACTGTCCGTAGGCCGAGATCGAGCAATACACCAGCCGGGGATTGCGCGCCTTCAATGCCTCGTAACCCAGGCCCAGGCGGTCCATCACGCCGGGACGGTTGTTTTCGATCAGCACATCGACGGTGAGCGCCAGCTCGCGCGCCAGCTCCAGGTCCCCGGGGTCTTTCAGATTCAAGGTCACGGAGCGCTTGTTGCGATTGAGCGAGGCGAAGTTCTCGCTGTAGCCGTCGGAGATCGGCGGCCAGCTGCGCAGCGTGTCGCCGCCGTCCGGGTTCTCGACCTTGATCACGTCGGCGCCCATGTCCGCCAGCAGCATGCCGCAGAACGGCCCCGCCGCCACATTGCAAATCTCCAGCACCGTGATGCCGGCCAGTGCCGAGCTGGGTGTCATGTCTGACCTCTCGTTATGAAAATTCAATATTTGGGATACGAAAAATAATCTATAGCGGCGAATCCGGCAATGGCACCATGAGCGTCCCGCTTGCCTGGCCGTGCCGGGCGTCCCTATGAAACCTAGAACATTCCCTAGGTCCATTGCTTAATTGTTGACCAGCATATCACCGTGTGGAATTCTAGGTAAACCATTTATTGGAATTCAAGTCCTATTTTTTAGGACATATAAGGACCCACCCCGAGCAGGCAGGTCCGCATCCCCCAAGGAGACAGTCATGAGAACACTCGCCGTATTCGCCGCTGCCGCCCTGGCGCTGGGACTGGCGGCCGGCCCCTCGCAGGCGGCCGACGCCTGGCCAGGCAAGCCCGTGCGCATGGTCGTGCCCTTCCCGCCCGGCGGCGCCACCGACGCCGCCGCGCGCATCTACGCCCAGCACCTGGGCGACTATCTGGGCCAGAGCGTGGTGGTCGAGAACAAGGCCGGCGCCGGCGGCGAGATCGGCGCGGAGTACGTGGCCAAGTCGGCTCCCGACGGCTACACGCTGCTGATGGGCGCGGTGGGCAGCCATGCGATCCACGCCGCCATGCCCGACAAGCCCGGCTATGACTTCGGCACGGCCTTCGTCGGCGTGTCGATGGCGACCAGCATGCCCATGGCGCTGGCGGTCAACAGCAAGGTGCCGGCGCGCAACGTGCAGGAGCTGATCGCGCTGGCCAAGGCCAAGCCTGGGTCCATCACCTACGGCTCGGCCGGGCCGGGCACCTCGCAGCACATGGCCGGCGAACTGTTCCAGGTGGTCACCGGCACGCGGTTGATGCACGTGCCGTACCGCGGCAGCGGGCCGGCCATCACGGACCTGCTGGGCGGCCAGATCGACATGGTCATCGAGACCCTGCCCGCGCTGCTGCCGCAGGCCGCCAGCGGCAAGATCCGGCTGCTGGCCGTGACCACGCCCACGCGCGCCGCCGCATTGCCCGAGCTGCCCACGCTGATCGAACAGGGCGTGAAGGACTACTCGGTGGCCACCACCTATGCCCTGCTGGCGCCGGCTGGCACGCCGGCCGCCATCGTGGACAAGCTCTCGGCCGGCATGCAAAAGGCCGCCGCGATGGAATCCGTGAAGCAGGCGGCGCAGAAGCTCGGCGCCGACGCCGTCGCCACGTCGCCGGCCGACACCCGCCGCATGTTGCAGCAGGAGACTGCCCGCTGGGCCGAGGTCGTGCGCCTGTCGGCGGCCAAATGACGGCCGCCCCCGACACGCATGACGCGCAGGCCGTCGACCTGGCCATCATCGGCGGCGGATCGGTCGGCGTCAGCCTGCTGCTCCAGTTCCTGCTGTCGCTGCCCGCCGGCGGCGGCCGGCCGCTCAGCTTGCGGCTGTACGAACCGCAGGAGCGCCCCGGGCCGGGCGGCGCCTACCAGGACGACCTGCGCAGCAACCTGCTCAATATCCCGGCCGGCAATATGTCGTCGCTGGCCGACGAGCGCCTGGACTTCGTGGGCTGGCTGCGCCGGCAGGATCCCGCCTGGCTGGCCGGCCACGGGGTGGAAGGCGCGATCGATCCGGGAGATTTCCTGCCCCGGCCGCTGTTCGGCGCCTACATGGCCGACGCCTACGAGCGGGCGCGCGCGCTGGCGCCAAGCCGGGGCGTGACGCTGGAACACGTGCGCGCGCGCGTCACCGGCGTCACGCCGCTGGCCAACGGACGCGTGCGGGTGTTGGCGGAATCGGGGCAGCCCTGTGTGGCGCGCCGCGTGGCGTTGTGCAACGGCAACCTGCCCTCGCGCGCCTTCCCAGCGCTGGCAGCCGCGCCCGGCTACTTCAACAGCCCCTATCCGGTCAGCGAGCTGGCGGCGGGCATCGCCGCCGACGCCACGGTCTGCGTGATCGGCACCAGCCTGAGCGCGGTCGACGCCGTGGTCGCGCTGCAGCAGGCCGGGCATCGCGGTCCGCTCATCTGCGTGTCGCGCAATGGCCGGCTGCCCTCGGTGCGCAGTCCGCATAACCGGCCGCCGCGGGGCCTGACCGAACTGAGCCGCGATGGCGCGCAGGTGCTGGCGCACGCGCACGGCGGCGCGCTGACGCTGGAACGGATCGCCGCGGCGCTGGGCCGCGAGGTGCGGGCGCTGGGCGGCGCGGTCGACGCCGAGGACATCCTGGGCGTCGATGGCGACGCGCGGGCCGCGCTGGACGATGAAATCCGCCGTTCCGAACACGACGCGCGCCCATGGCAGGCGGTGGCCGCGGCGACCAACGCGGCCGTGGACCTGATCTGGCATCTGCTGCCGGACGCCGAGCGCGCGCGCTTCCAGTCGCAATGGCGCGCGCTGTGGATGGCGCGCCGCGCCAACTTTCCGATGCGCAACGCGCGCAAGCTGCAGGCGTTGTTCCGCGCCGGCCAGCTCGAGGTGCTAAGCGGCTACGTCGACAGCCGCCATGACGCCGCCGGCAGCTTCGTGACCCGCCTGCGCACGCCGGCGGGCGAGCGCGAGCTGCGCAGCCGCTATCTGATCAACGCCACCAGTTTCTCTGTGGACGCGGCCGGCGCCGCCGATCCCCTGGTGTCGGCGCTGCTGCGCGACGGCCACGGGCAGGCGCACCCGCATGGCGGGCTGGCGCTGGACTACGCCACCGGCAGCCTGCTGGACGCTTACGGCGTCGTGCAACCCGCGATCACCGTGCTGGGCAGCCTGGCCGGCGGCACCTACTTCTGGACCACGTCCATGGACGTGAACGCCCGCCTGGCGCGGGACCAGGCGCGGCGCATCGCCGCCGCGCTGGCGGACGCGGGCGCTACTGTCCCAGGAAGCCGCCGCGATACCCCATGCCCTGGGATATCGCCTGCGCACAGGCCGCCACGTCCGGCGCCAGCTGCTTCATCCGGGCCGCGCTGAGGCGGTCCAGCGGCCCGGAGATGCCCACGGCCGCCACGGGCTGGTCCAGGCTGTTGAACAGCGCCACGGCCAGCCCGCCCACGCCTTCGCGCCATTCGCCGCGATTGATGGCGTAGCCGGCGCGCACCACCTTGCGCAGCTCGTCCTTGAGCAGCGGCATGGTGACGATGGTGGCCGGCGTGTGCCGCTGCAACTGGTCCGCATAGCGCTCGACATAGCCGTCGGACTGATAGGCCAGCAGCGCCTTGCCGGTGGCCACGGCGTAGGCCGGCGCGCGTCCGCCGATCATGGAATAGGCGCGGATGGGCTGCGGACTGTCGATCTTGTCCACGTACACCACGTCGAACCCATCCAACACCGACAGGTGCACGGTTTCGCCGGTCTGGTCGGCCAGCGTGCGCATGTAGGGCGCGGCCAGCTTGCGCACGTCCAGCTGCGCCAGCTGCCGCGCGGCCAGTTCGAACAGCCGCACCGCGCCGCGATAGCCGCCGCCCTCGTCGTCCTTGATCACATAGCCGGCATGGATCAGCGTCTGCAGCGTGCGATGGGTATTGCTGCGGGTCAGTCCCACGCGGGCGGCCAGCGCGTCGATGGTGCGCGGCGGATTGTCCACGTCGGTGACCGCCTCCAGCACCATCAGCCCCTTGAGCAGCGTCTTGTCCATATCGTCTATTTCCTAATATTTAGGACGAGACCATAGCATGAGACGTCAAGCGCGGACAGGTCCGCGCGCCCTGGGGTCGCGCCTGTCAGGCCGAGGCGGCCAGCCCGGCCCGCACCGCTAGCGAACGGTCCCAGAGATTGGGAACGCTGGCCGATGAATAGCCCGACACGAAGGGCTTGGCCACGCCGGTGGCCGGATCATAGACATGGCGCGATACCGCGCCGATGTTGCCACCATACAGGTGCACGCTGATCGACACGCGATCGGCATGCGCGTTGAATACCTGATGGATATCGCCTTCCTCGGGCGCCAGCCGCTCCACGTCGCCCGGCATCAGGGTCGATGCCGCGCCCGCCGGCCGCAGGCCGCCATCGGCCTCGCGCACGTAGCGCTGGTTGATCTCCGCCCCGCGCAGCATGCCCACGTAGCCCCAGACCTCGTGATCGTGCACCGGCGTACTCTGGCCCGGCCCCCAGACGAAACTGACCATGGAGAAACGCTCCAGCGGGTCGCAATGCAGCAGGTACTGCTGGTAATACTGTGGATGCGGCACGGTACAGGCCTCGGGCAGCCAGTCATCATGCCGCAGCAGCTCCGCGAACGCGGACTCCAGCGCCGGGCTTTGCGCCAGTCCCGCCGGGCCGGCCAGCCGCGTGGCGGTGGCGATGAAGGAACGAAGCCGGTCCAGGCCCGCGATCGGTTCAGGCATTGCTAGTCTCCCAGGTCGGGCGCGGCGGGCGAATCCGCCCTGGCCCCGTTGATGTTCCCAAAATCCTGGCGCCAGTATCCACGATTCGGGACCCCGCAAGCGCAATGCCCATGCGCCGCTCGCGGCGATTGCAACAAACATGGCGATTGCTCCCCCGCTTGACAGGCATGCCCGCGTACAGGCAGCGTAGTGAACCATCGATCAGGTTGAATATGCATCACGCCACCGACTTCCCCACGCGCCCCGCTTGCGCCCGTCCGCGATGACCGGCCCGCGGCACGACATCCCCGCCCCGCTGGCGCAGGCCCTGCGGCAAAGCAGGCGGCCCGTGGTCTTCACAGGCGCGGGCGTCTCCGCCGAAAGCGGCATCGCGACGTTCCGCGACGCGCTCACCGGGCTGTGGTCGCGCTTCGACGCGCAGGCCCTGGCCACGCCCGAGGCCTTCCGCGCCCATCCCGACCTGGTCTGGGGCTGGTATGAATGGCGACGCGAGCAGGCCCTGCGCGCCCGGCCGAACACCGCGCACCTGGCCATCGCCAGACTGGCCGCGCATGCGCCGGCGCTCACCGTGATCACGCAGAACGTGGACGATCTGCACGAGCGCGCGGGCAGTCCGAAAGTACTGCATCTGCATGGCAGCCTGCACGCGCCGCGCTGCGCCGATTGCCGCGCGCCCTGGAGCCGCGCCGAGCCCGCGAGCGCTGACGCCGCGGCAGCCGGCACAACGGCAGCCGATATCCGGACAGCCGACGCCGCGACCGCCAGCGCGGCCGCGTCCGGCGCGCCGAGCGGGGAACAGGACGAAGGCCGCCGCATCGAGCCGCCGCGCTGCGCCACTTGCGGCGGTCCCGTGCGGCCAGGCGTCGTCTGGTTCGGAGAAAGCCTGCCCGCCGACGCCTGGCGCGCGGCCCAGCTCGCCGCCGAGCAATGCGATCTGCTGCTGAGCATCGGCACCTCGGCCCTGGTCTATCCCGCCGCGGAGCTGCCGCAACGCGCGCTGGCCGCGGGCGCCGTCGTCGCGCAGGTCAATCCGGCCACCACGCCAATGGATGCGCGCGTGAAGTTCAATCTGCGCGGCCAGGCCGCCGACGTGCTGCCCAGGTTGCTGCAAAGCGCGGGGATCTGAACCGGCGACCGCGAACGCGAGCCACGCCGTGCGCATCATCCGCACATGGCGCCCGCATGGCTATCAGCCACGCGCATCATGCGTGCCCTGCCGCGCCTGCGGCGATCACCACTTGCAGCCGCTGTCCGTGACCGTATCAGCCAAAAGAAAGGGCAGCGCCAGCAGGCCCTTGGATGCATGCGCATCGCGGCAAGGCGGACGCGCGGCCTTCTCCATCTCGCGCGACAGCACGGTGCGTTCGGCCGGCGCCTTGGGCGCGAGCCTGGGCACGGGTTCGCCGCGCGCGCGCCGTTCGCCGGGCGCGGCCGAGTCCGACGGCTGCCAACCGAAATCGCGCGACGCAGGCGCTGACGCGCCGGCGGACGGCGCATCAGCCGGCTTGCCCGCGCGAGGCTCGGACTGGACGCGAGGTCGCGCTGCCGCTGGCTGCGTGTCTGTCTGCATGTTTTTTTGAGTATTCGTCTGCGTGGGCGACGGCTGCGCACGCGATGGCTCGGCGCGCTCGGGCTGTGCTCGCGGCACCTTCGCCGCCGGCGTCTCCACGGAACCCCGCGCGGGCGCCGCAACCTGCCCGCTCTCGCCGCGTGGCGACGCGCTGCGCTCGACGCGTGGAGTCGGCGGCGCAAGCAGCTCCACGAACATGGATTCGGAATCAGACGGCATGGCCGGCGGAATCGGCGACGGCGTCATGCCGCGCCAGATCAGGCTTCCGATGCCCACATGCAAGGCGCAGGCCAGCAAGGCCGCGATCCACGACGTTGCGCGCCTGCCGCGCGCATTCCCGCCATCCCAGCCCAGGCCGTTGACATGGCCGGCGGCAAGCATCGGGACCATCTGCAATACTCGACTGACAAGCCCGATTCCACGGGCGACCGGGGGATGATAGCCCTCGCGCCGGTGAAGATTTGTGAAGTTGTAGCCGAGTCCTGTGAGCGCTACGCGCGCGCCGCCACGAAACGAGGGGAAACCCCAAATTCCAGGGCGCTCGCGATGGACTTAAAGTGGCAAGACACCATCCGGCCCTGGAGAGCATCATTCCATTTTCCTGGAGACTTCCCGACGTGTTCGTGCGCTCGCCCGACGGTGCCCTGCACCGCGTGGTGCGGCATGCCACGACCACGGAGACCATTGCCAAGCTTGAGAGCATTCCCAGCGACTATCACCTGGATTGCCAGTGCATGCTCGACAATGGGGAAGCCCTGACCTGGATCGGCGACAACCGCTATCGCCAGGTCGATGGTGGCAAGGTCTACACGGCGGTGCGGCCCCAACAAGCCCAGGGCGACGCCCGCAAGCAGAATCCTGACGCCGAGCCCGCGCTGGACGCCTGCCGCACGCAGGCGGGTCCCGCTGCGTCGCCTCCGCCCAGGACCGAGTTACCATTGGCTGTGATCAACCTGAAAACCGGCAACGACTGGAGCCTGATCCGCGCCTGGCGCGAGCACCTGAACATCAGCACCGCTGACATGGCTGCCCGGCTGGGAGTGGACCACTCCATTTATATCGAACTGGAACGGCCGCGGCCGCGCCCCCGCCAGATCATCCTGGAGCGGGTATCGGCAGCGCTGGGGGTATCGCCCGAACAGCTCGACGACTCGTCTTTTGGCGGACACATGCATTGATGTCCGCTGGCGGGACGGTTTCGGCGCCGTAGCAGGAAATGGCCCGCGCATGAGGGGGATGGAAAAAATGCTCGGAACAGCAAGAAGATTGACCGACGTCCTGGCCACCGCGCCAGACGGCACGCTATACCGGATCGAGCGCTTCGTCTCGGACCCCGACGCCTACTCGGCCATGGGCACCTCGCGCTTCGACCCCCGGACGCATTGCGTCTGCCGCACCAGCTCCGGCGAGAAGGTCGCCTGGCTGGGCGGACAAACCTACCAGCTGCTCAAGAGCGGCACCTCGCTGACCGCCGTCGACCGACGACGCGGCTGACCCCCGGTCCTGCTAGGGAGTGAAACGCGCCACCACGAAGTTCACGAAAGTGGTGAGCTTGGGCAGCGCCTGCCTGTCCTTCGGATAGAGCAACGAGATCGGCCGCGCCGCCGGCCAATAGGGCCGCAATATCGGCGTCAGCCTGCCCGCGCGCACATCATCGGCCAGCAGCAGCTCGGGCTGCAGCACGATGCCGAATCCCGCCAGCGCCGCCTGCCGCAGCGCCTGACCATTGTTGGACACGAAACGGCCGCTGGGATAGCCCGTCTCGCCGCCATCGCCATTGCCCAGGCGCCAGCCGGTGCGACGGCTCCAGTACGAGAAATCCAGGCATTGATGCCGGACCAGATCGGCGGGCGTGGCCGGCGTGCCGTAGCGCTCCAGATACGAAGGCGCCGCGCAGACCATCATCTGATAGCGGCCCAGCCCACGCGCGATCAGCCCTGAATCCGCCGGCTCGCCGATGCGCACGGCCAGGTCGTAGCGCGAGGCGACCAAGTCTTCCACCAGATCGCTCAGCGACAGTTCCACGCTCACGTCCGGATAGGTGGACAGGTAGTCGGCGATGACCGGCGTCAGGGCGAACGAACCGAAGGACACGGTCGAGGTGATGCGCAGATTGCCGCGCGGCGCCTCGCGCATGGCCTCGGCGCCCTGCTCGGCATCGCGGATCTCGGCCAGGATGTCCTTGCAGCGCGCGAAGTAGGCCTGCCCGGCCTCGGTCAGGCTCTGGCGGCGCGTGGTGCGCACCATCAGCCGCAGCCCCAGACGCGTCTCCAGGTTCTTCAAATGCTTGGCGGCCATGGCCGGCGACATTTCGTGCAGCGCGGCCGCGGCGGTCAGGCTGCCCAGCTCCACGACGGCCACGAACACTTCCATGCTGAGCAGGCGGTCCATGAATTACTGACTCCAGGTATGAAGTATTCCAACCATTCTAGGATTTTTCGAAAGGAATCGGGCGGCCAGAATGCTTGCATGCGCCGGCCTTCCGCCAGCGCCCGCAACCACACTCACGGAGATCCCATGAAAATCGTACTCATCGGCGCCAGCGGCACCGTCGGCAGCGCCATCGTCCAGGAACTGGGCCAGCGCCACGACATCATCGCGGTCGGCAGGAACAGCGGCCAGCATCAGGTCGACATTACCCGCAGCGACAGCATCCGCGCGCTGTTCGAGCGCATCGGCAAGGTCGACGCCATCGTATCGGCGGCGGGCGGCCTGCATTTCGGCCCCCTGTCGGAAATGACCGCCGAACAATTCAAGATCGGCCTGCACGACAAGCTGCTGGGCCAGGTGGACCTGGCGCTGATCGGACAGCACTACCTCAACGAAGGCGGCTCCATCACGCTGACCAGCGGCATCGTCAGCGCTGAACCGATCCGCTACGGCGCCAACGCCTCGGCCGTGAACTCGGCCATTGACGGCTTCGTGCGCGGCGCGGCGGTGGAACTGCAAGGCCGCCGCATCAACGCCGTCAGCCCCAGCGTGCTGCAAGAGTCCTGGGGCAGCTACGGCCCATACTTCCTGGGCTTCGAGGCGGTGCCTGCCCAGCGCGTGGCGCTGGCCTACAGCCGCAGCGTGGAAGGCGCGCAGACCGGACGCGTATTCCAGGTCTGGTAAGCGCCGGGGCCGGACACAACGCCGCGGCGTCAGGCCGCCAGGTCGCGGGTGTAGGTGTAGAAGACCTCGTCGCGCACCCAGCCCAGCGATTCGTACAGCGACTGCGCGGTGGCGTTGTTCCGGGCCGTGGTCAGGTCCATGCGCTTGCAGCCGCGCTCGCGCGCATGCGTCTCGGCCGCGCGCAGCAAGGCCCGGCCCGCGCCGCTCTGGCGCGCGGCCGGCGCGACGAACAGGTCGTACAGCACGTAGATGGGCGCGGCGATCACGGAGCAGAACGACGGGTACATCTGGCAGAAGCCCACCGGCGCGCCGTCCACGCTGGCCAGCAGGATCACCGATTCGCCGCGTTCCAGGCGCGCGCTGATGAAGGCCAGCGCGGCGGCGGCGTCCGCCGGCTGCTCATAGAACTGGCGATACGCATCGAACAAGGGCGCGATGCGGGCGGCGTCGGCGACGCTGGCGTGGCGGATGTCGAGCTGGCTCATGGATGTAGCGGCGATCCTGTCATGGAGGCGATGAAAAACGCCGGCGCGATGTCGAATCCCTGCGCAAGCCGGCGGCAAGACGCGCACTATAGGCAGAGCGCGTGTCAGAAGTAAATCACCGTGACTGGGCCCTAAAGCAAAATGCCCAAAGCAAAGCGGCTTGATGCGCAATGTCATCAAGCCGCTTTCGTATTGGTGCCGCGTATTGGTGGCGCGCCCGGCAGGATTCGAACCTACGACCCCCTGGTTCGTAGCCAGGTACTCTATCCAGCTGAGCTACGGGCGCGCTAAAGAGGCGTGTTTATACCATGAATAAAGCAGGGCTCGCAAATGAAACGCATAAGGCCCACGCACAACCTCGCGGCCTTGCGCCAGCGCAAATGGCGCGCCACGGGCCAGGCGTAGTCTGGGGACAAGCAGGCCGGGATGCCATGGCGCAACGCGCGCGCGGCCCCAGGCTCGCATGAAGCACGAGGAGACCCCATGGCAAAGAAATTTCCGCTCCATCCCAAACACCCCGAGCGCATCTGCTGGGGCTGCGACCGCTATTGCGCGGCCGACGCCATGGCCTGTGGCAACGGCTCCGACCGCAGCATGCATCCGGCCGAACTGCTGGGCGATGACTGGTACACGGTGGGCAACTGGGGATTGGAAGTGGAAGCCGACGCGGCATCGCGCGATGCGAACGGCAAGACGCTGGAGCGATAGGCTCGGGCCGGCCTTCCGGACGCGAGGCCCGCGAAAGCTGACTATCGCCGCCTGCGCGCGCTCCGGGGCTGGTAAGAGCAGCGCAAGGACAAGGACAGGAACCAAAACAAAAAGGCCTTCGATCAATGATCAAAGGCCTTCTCATCTGTCTCTTTCAAGACTTGGCGCGCCCGGCAGGATTCGAACCTACGACCCCCTGGTTCGTAGCCAGGTACTCTATCCAGCTGAGCTACGGGCGCTCCGGTAAAGAGGCAAAATTATATCAGATAATTCGCCGTACTTCTGGCAATTCGTCACGGCATTGCCATACTACGAACTGCATATTGCGCATTGCATACTACGAATTGCATGCTACTTGCGCTTGCTTCGGCATCCAGGTTCTTTTTTCAAGAGCTTGGCGCGCCCGGCAGGATTCGAACCTACGACCCCCTGGTTCGTAGCCAGGTACTCTATCCAGCTGAGCTACGGGCGCGTTTCAAAGCAAGCCTTGAATAATAGCGTTGTTTCGGAAACTGCGCAAGTCGACTGGTTCCGCCGCACAATGTCATGACGCAGGAACGGCGACCCGCACAGCCGCGCAGACAGGTTCGTACAAGCGCTCCGCGCATGCGTCGCACATGCCACGCAGATTCCGATCTACTCACTGGCGCATGCGGAATGATCCCTTGGCAACGGCATCAACCCCAGGCATGCGCGGCACACGCGAACCACAGGCCGGACAGGCAAACGCCGCCTGAAAAAGAAAAACCCGCAACAGCTTGCACTGTTGCGGGTTTTTGTCTTCGATCCAGTCAGACTGGACCGAAGAGGCGTCTGGCGGAGACGGAGGGATTCGAACCCTCGATGCAGTTTTTAGCCACATACTCCCTTAGCAGGGGAGCCCCTTCAGCCTCTCGGGCACGTCTCCGAAGAGAACGAGATTCTAGCACGACTTTTTTGGACCTTGCCCGGAATCGGGTACGAATCACAAAAAAAATTTGCGCCGGATCCTTGTTCCTCAGGCCTTGGCGGCGGGCGCCTGGTCCAGGCCGAAGGCCTTGTGCAGCGCGCGCACGCCCAGTTCCATGTACTTGTCGTCGATGATCACCGAGGTCTTGATCTCGCTGGTGCTGATCATCTGGATGTTGATGCCCTCTTGCGACAGGGTCTGGAACATCAGGCTGGCCACGCCGACGTGCGAGCGCATGCCGATGCCGACGATGGAGACCTTGGCGACCTTCTCGTCGGTGGACAGCTCGCGGGCGCCCACGGCCGGGATGACCTCGCGCTTGAGCAGGTCCACGGCGCGCGCGAACTCGTTGCGGTTCACGGTGAACGAGAAGTCGGTCGTGCCGGCCACGGACTGGTTCTGCACGATCATGTCGACGTCGATGTTGGCGGCGGCGACCGGACCCAGGATGGAGAAGGCGATGCCGGGCTTGTCCGGCACGCCCAGCAAGGTGATCTTGGCTTCGTCGCGGCTGAAGGCGATGCCGGAGACAACGGCGGCTTCCATTTTTTCGTCTTCCTCAAAAGTAATCAGCGTGCCCGAATGCATTTCTTCTTCGAGCGGGATGAGCGGGTCGGTCAGCGAGGACAGCACCCGCGTCGGCACACGGTATTTGCCGGCGAATTCGACCGAGCGGATCTGCAGGACCTTGGAGCCCAGCGAGGCCATCTCGAGCATTTCCTCGAACGACACGACCGCCATGCGGCGCGCTTCGGGCACGACGCGCGGGTCGGTCGTGTAGACGCCGTCGACGTCGGTGTAGATCAGGCATTCATCGGCCTTGATCGCCGCCGCCACGGCCACGGCCGAGGTATCGGAACCGCCGCGGCCCAGCGTGGTGATGTGGCCGTCGGCGTCCACGCCCTGGAAGCCCGTCACGATGACCACGCGGCCGGCGTCAAGGTCGGCGCGGATGCGCGCGTCGTCGATCGAGGTGATGCGGGCCTTGGTGTAGGACGAGTCGGTGCGCACGGGCACCTGCCAGCCGGCGTAGCTGCGCGCGGCCACGCCTTCGGCCTGCAGCGCGATGGCCAGCAGGCCGCTGCTGGCCTGCTCGCCGGTGGCGGCGATCATGTCGAGCTCGCGGCCGTCCGGCACGGGCGAAATCTCGCGCGCCAGGCCCAGCAGGCGATTGGTCTCGCCCGCCATGGCCGACGGCACCACGACAACCTGGTGGCCTGCGGCGTGCCACTTCGCGACGCGACGCGCCACATTCCTGATGCGCTCGACCGAGCCCATCGAAGTACCGCCATATTTGTGAACGATGAGGGACATCTCGTACTCTGGCTGGGAACCCGCCCCAAGTATGTTGACGGGCAAAACCTCATATTCTAGCGCCACGGTGAAAATTTGCGCAGCCTGGGGCTTTCCCTCGGGTTTACCCGCAACACCGCCCTGCCCGCCCCGGAGACAGCGGCGTTCCAGCCAGGCCCGACCTGGAGATTCAGCGGCGTTCCAGCCAAGCCCGACCTGGATTCAGCGACGCTCCAGCCAGACCCGGCCACGGTGGCAGCGGATCGCATGGCCGGCCTGCTCGACGCGCAGCTGGCGGTCATGGCCCAGGCTGTGCAGGCCGCGCAGCTGGCGCAGCAGGTCGCGCATGCGCGCTTCCGAAGGCATGCGCGCGCCATTGGCGTCCAGCCACCAGCGCAACACCTGCGCCTGCCGCGCCGGCGACAGCTCGCGCCACGCGCGCAGCGAAAAGCTGGCGCCGTCCGGGCCCGGCTCCAGCGCGGTGAAATCCTCGCGCGCCACTTCGTCCAGGATGGACGCGGCCTCGGCCATGTGGCGCGCATGCCGCGCCACGATGCCGCGCCAGCCGGGCCAGCGCGCGTCCAGCGCCGGCGCCAGCAACTCGCGCAGCGCCGCGCGGGTGTAATGGGGATCGGAATTGGTCGGGTCCTGCACCGCGCGCCAGCCGGTGGCCGCCTCGAAGGCGGCGCAGGCTCGCAGGATGTCATCGCGGTCCTGGTCCAGCCAGGGCCGCAGGTAGTCCACCTCGTCACGGCGCGACAGCGGCGCCATGGCGGCCATGCCCGCCAGCCCGGTGCCGCGCAACAGGCGCAGCAGCACGGTCTCGGCCTGATCGCCCCGGTGATGCGCCAGCAGCACCAGCGGCGCGCCGTGTTCGCGGGCCAGCCCGGCCAGCGCGCGGTAGCGCGCATCGCGCGCCGCCGCCTCGATGCCCTTGCCGGCGCCTTCGGCCACGGTCACGCGCGCCTCGTGCGCCGGCAGGCCCAGCAGCCGGGCCAGCGCCCGCGTCTGTTCACTCCAGGCATCGGCGGCGTCCTGCAAGCCGTGATGCACGTGGAACAGCAGCAGGTCGATACCCTGCTCCCGGGCGATGGCGGCCGCATGCAGCGCCAGCATGGCCGAATCGGCGCCGCCGCTGACGGCCACGGCCATGCGCGGCGGGCGCGCGGGCAGGCCGGCCAGCGCCTGTCGCAGCGCCTCGGCCAGGGCCGGGGAAAGCACATGGGAATGGCAACCAGCCGGCGCGCCCGAGGGCATGGCGTCGGGCGCGGTCGGCGTGTTCATGGCGGAACGGGGCGCGTGGACCTCGGCCGCGGCGCCGGCGACAAGGCCGGCGCCCGCGCGGATCAGGCGCGCACTTCCTGGAAGGCGCCGTAGGACAGCAGGCGCTGGATGCGCTGCTCCACGAGCTGCTCGGGCGTCATGCCCTGCAGCTGGCGCAGGGCGTCGCCCAGCGCGCGGCGCAGCAGGCGGGCCATGACGCGGGGGTCGCGGTGCGCGCCGCCCACGGGTTCGTTGACGACGCGATCGACCAGGCCCAGGTCCTTCAGGCGCGGGGCGATGATGGCCAGCGCCTCGGCGGCCTCGGGCGCCTTGTCGGCGCTGCGCCACAGGATGGACGCGCAACCTTCGGGCGAGATCACCGCGTAGGTGGCGTATTGCAGCATCAGCACGGCGTTGCCCACGGCGATCGCCAGCGCGCCGCCGGAGCCGCCCTCGCCGATGATGGTCACGATGACCGGCACTTTCAGCTCGGCCATGGCGTACAGATTGTGGCCGATGGCCTCGGACTGGCCGCGCTCTTCGGCGCCGATGCCGGGATAGGCGCCGGGCGTGTCCACGAAGGTGAACACGGGCAGGTTGAATTTCTCGGCCAGGCGCATCAGGCGCAGCGCCTTGCGATAGCCCTCGGGCCGGGGCATGCCGAAGTTGCGCGCGGCGCGTTCCTTGGTGTCGCGGCCCTTCTGGTGGCCGATGACCATGCAGGGCATGCCGTTGAAGCGGGCCAGGCCGCCGATGATGGACTGGTCGTCGGCGTACATGCGGTCGCCGTGCAGCTCATGGAAGTCGGTGAAAATCTCGCGCACGTAGTCCAGCGTGTAGGGACGCTGGGGATGGCGCGCCACCAGCGCCGTCTGCCACGGCGTCAGCTTGGCGTAGATCTCCTTGGCCAGCGTCTGGCTCTTCTGCTGCAGACGTCCGATTTCATCGGAGATGTCCACGGCGGAATCGGCCTGCACGTAGCGCAGCTGCTCGATCTTGTTCTCAAGCTCGGCGAGCGGTTGTTCGAATTCCAGGAAAGTATTGCGCATGTAGTGTGGTTCCGTAGATGGGCGGCCTGATGAACGTCAGTATTGAACCGGATCCGGTTCCAGACTGCGCCACAGATACCAGGTCGCCACGGTACGCCAGGGCTGCCACGCCAACGAGACCTCGCGGGCCTCGAAGCGAGAGACGGGCTCGCCGCTGAAGTAGTGTAACGAGATTGCCTTCAGCAACCCAGGATCATCCAGTGGCAGGATATCGGGTCGCTGCAGATTGAAAATCAAAAACATCTCCGCCGTCCAGCGTCCGATGCCGCGGATCGCGACCAGCTCGGAAATGACGGCTTCGTCGTCCATGTCCGCCCAACGCTCGGGATGCACGCGGCGCTCGCCGAAATGGGCGGCCAGGTCCAGCACGTACTCTGCCTTGCGCTGCGACAGGCCGGCCTGCCGCAGGCCGTCGATGCCGACGCGCAGCACCGCCACCGGCGTGGGGCGCTTGCCAGCGGCTTCGATGAACTTGTCCCAGACGGCGTCGGCCGCCTTGGTCGACACCTGCTGCCCGATGATGGCGCGCGCCAGCGTCACGAACGGCGTGCCGCGCGAGGTCAGCCAGGCGTCCGGGTGCTGCGGGATGATTTTCTTCAGGATGCGGTCGCGGCGCATCAGGTGCGCGACGGCGGCTTCCCAATAGTCGGGCTTGGGAATCGGGGTATCTGCGGTGGACATGTCGGGCTTATTCCTGCCGGCTCATCAGGCCCGGCGCCACTGCGTCACGCCGCCGGGCTTGTCGTCGAGCTCGATCCCGGCATCGCGCAACTCGGCGCGGATACGGTCGGCTTCGGCGAAGTCGCGCGCGGCCTTGGCGGCGGCGCGGGCGTCGATGCGGGCCTGGATGGCCTCGGCGTCCAGCGCCGGGCGGCCGCCCTGCTCCATGCCCACGGCCGAATAGCGGGTGGGCGACTGGAAATAGGCGGCCGGTTCCTGCTGCAGCAGGCCCAGCAGGTCGCCCAGCGCTTTCAGCTGGCCGGCGCTGCGGGCGCTCTTGGTCCGGTTGGCCTCGGAGGCCAGCTCGAACAGCGCCGCGACGGCGCCCGAGCTGTTGAAATCGTCGTCCATCGCGGCCTTGAATGCCTGGGCCTGCGGCTCGTTCCAGTCCACGCCCTGGCCGTCGGCGGGCACGTTCTGCAACGCCTGGTACAGCCGGTCCAGCGCGTTCTGCGCGTCGACCAGGTTGTCGGGCGTGTAGTTCTGCGGGCTGCGGTAGTGGTTGCGCACGATGAAGAAACGCACCATTTCGGCCTCGCGCGGATTGACGCGATAGCCGGCCTGGTCGGCGGGCGCGTCGTCCAGCGCGATGGTCTGGCGGATGGTGCGGAAATTGCCCAGCGACTTGGACATCTTGTCCGAGTCCACCATCAGCGGGCCGCAGTGCATCCAGACGTTGGCCAGCACGCCGCCGAAAGCACCCTCGGTCTGGGCGATCTCGTTCTCGTGGTGGGGGAACTTCAGGTCGGGACCGCCGCCGTGGATATCCAGCGGCAGGCCCAGCAAGGATTTGCTCATGGCCGAGCACTCGATGTGCCAGCCCGGACGCCCCAGGCCGTAGGGCGATTCCCATTTGGTGTCCTCGGGCTCCTCGGACTTGGCCGATTTCCAGAGCACGAAATCCAGCGGATCGCGCTTGGCCGAGCCGACCGCCACGCGCTCGCCGGCGCGCAGGTCGTCCAGCGACTTGCCCGACAGCTTGCCGTAGCCCTCGAAGCCGCGCACGGCGTAGTTCACGTCGCCGTCATCGGCCTGGTAGGCCAGGCCCTTCTGTTCGAGCTTGCCGATGATGTCCAGCATGTCGCCGACATACTGCGTGGCGCGCGGCTCGCGGTCGGGCTTCTGCACGCCCAGCGCCCGCTCGTCGGCGTGCATGGCGTCGATGTAGAACTCGGTGACCTCGCCGATGCGGCGGCCGGTTTCCACGGCGCGGCGGATGATCTTGTCTTCGATGTCGGTGATGTTGCGCACGTAGTCGACCGCCAGGCCGCTGGCGCGCAGCCAGCGCTGCACCACGTCGAAGGAGACCAGCATGCGGGCATGGCCCAGGTGGCAGAAGTCGTACACGGTCATGCCGCACACGTACATGCGCACCTGGCCGGCCTGGGCCGGTTTGAACGGTTCTTTAGTACGCGATAACGTGTTGTAGATTTGCAGCATGGCGCTATTGGGTTCGTGTGGGTTTCCGGGATGGCCGCGAGGTCTTGCGCTCCGGCGCGGCATCCCCATATGGCACGGATACGCTCGAGAATCTCGCGCCGCAAGCCGCCGGCTCCTGCCCCGGCCTGTGCTCCAGGTCGCCGGGAGGATCATCTCCAGGAGGCTGTCCGCCATATCCGCCCGGTCTTCCGGCAAGAAACGGTTCCGGGGCTAAAATGGCGACCGACAAGTATAGCAAGCGGCCCGGCCGCGCGCGTAAGCGCGGCCGGTTCGCGACTTTTAACGGATGCCCACGTGACTCTCAAGCCGCGTTTCTGCGTCGCCCTGATCGCCCTGGCCCTGGCCGGCGGATCGGCCGGTCCCTCGTTCGCCCAATCCATGTCCGGCGGCGGCGCCGCCAATCCCAACGCCAGCCGCACCACCCTGGATCCCATCCCCCCCGAAGGCGGCTGGGAAGGCCTGGCCAACGTGCTCAAGGCCGTCCAACCCGGCGTCGACACCCGCCTGACGCCGACCGCGTCGCAGGTCACCGACCATATCGAGCGCCTGCTCAACCGTGGCGACAACGCCACCGCGCTGGACATGATCGAAAAGCGCCTGGCCGAGACCAAGGGCCAGCGCGGCACCGACGTACAACTGATGTTCCAGCACGCGCGCGCCCTGGCCGCCCTGCACCGCACGGCGGAGGCCATCGACGTCTACACCGAGATGACCACCAGCTACCCCGAATTGCCGGAACCCTGGAACAACCTTGCCGCTCTATATGCGGGTCGCGGTGAATTGGAAAAAGCGCAGGACGCCCTGCAAATGGCGCTGCGCGCCGATCCCGGCTACGCCGCGGCGCGCGCCAACCTGGGCGACCTGCAATTGCTGCAGGCCCTGCGCACCTACAAGCAGGCCGCCAGCGATGGCGTGCCGGGCATGCAGGACAAGGCCCGCGAAGTCGAAACCATGTTGAAGGAAAAACAAGGCAAATGATGTCGAGCTATTCTCCCCTGCGCCTGCTGCGCCTGACGGCCTGCGCATTCACGCTGGCCGCTGTCGCGCCCGCGCTCGCCAGCGCCGCGCCCGCGGCCTCCTCCACCCCCTCCACCACTGAAGGCACGAAATCCATGAGCACCAATCCCCGCGTCAAGCTGCACACCAACCAAGGCGACATCGTCATCACCCTGGACGCCGCCAAGGCGCCCAAGACGGTGGCCAATTTCCTGACCTACACCAAGGAAGGCTTCTACAACGGCACGGTGTTCCATCGCGTGATCGACGGCTTCATGGTCCAGGGCGGCGGTTTCGAGCCCGGCATGAAGCAGAAGCAGACCCACGCCCCGATCGAGAACGAGGCCAACAACGGCCTGAAGAACGACAAGTACACGCTGGCCATGGCCCGCACCAGCGACCCGCACTCGGCCACCGCCCAGTTCTTCATCAACGTGTCCAACAACGACTTCCTGAACTTCACCGCCCCCACGCCCAATGGCTGGGGCTATGCCGTGTTCGGCACCGTGACCGAAGGCACCGACGTGGTCGACAAGATCAAGGGCGTGAAGACCAGCAACAAGGGCTTCCACCAGAACGTCCCGAACGAGGACGTGATCATCGAGAAGGCCGAAGTTCTTGAATAAGATCGCCCTGACCGGCCCGGTCTGGCTGGCCTCTGATCTGCACCTGGGGCCGGCCACGCCGGCCACGTCCGAGGCCTTCCTGGCCTTTCTGCAGGCCGCGCGCGAGGAAGCGGGCGCGCTGCTGCTGCCGGGCGACATCTTCGACGCCTGGATCGGCGACGACGCGATCCGCGTCGCCCCGCCCTGGCTGGCGACGGTGTTGAAGGCGCTGCGCGAGACGGCCGCCGGCATTCCGGTCTGGCTGGGGCGCGGCAACCGCGATTTCCTCATGGGCGAGGAACTCGCGGCCGCGATCGGCGCCAAGCTGCTGCCGGAACCGGCCCTGCTGGAAACGGACTACGGCACGGTGCTGCTGACCCACGGCGACGAATTCTGTACGGACGACGCCCCCTACCAGCAGTTCCGCGCCATGGTGCGCGATCCGCAATGGCAGGCCGCCTTCCTGGCCAAGACCATTCCGGAACGCCTGGCCATGGCCCAGCAGGCGCGCGGCGAAAGCCAGGCCGCCAACCAGATGAAGTCGCAGGAAATCATGGACGTCAACGCCGACGCCATCGAAGCCGTCTTCCGCGACACGGGCGTGAGCCTGCTGGTGCATGGCCACACGCACCGCCCGGCCCGCCACGTGCTGGAGGTCGACGGCAAGAAGCGCGAGCGCTGGGTGCTGCCCGACTGGGACTGCGACCACGCCCAGCCGCCGCGCGGCGGCTGGCTGGTGATCGACCAGGATGGCCTGACGTTCTACGACCTCGATACCGAGGACTGAACGCGCAGCCGCATCCGCCCGCGCCACTGCGTGGCGCGGGCGCCCGATCTCACCATTGATAGCCGGCGCCTATCACCGCGCCGCCGTGCCCCCGGGTGCTGGTCGCGAGCGAACCCTTGTAGATCCAGCGGCCTCTCTCGGACACCCGGGATACGCCGATCGCCATGCCCTGCTGCCCTTGCCACGTCGAACCGGCCATCGACACCATGTTCTTGCCCGGTTCCGTCGCTTGCGGCAGGCCCGCGACCGCCATCGTCGCGGCGACGCCGCCGTCCACATAGCGTTTCAGCCCCTTGATCTGCTGATCCGTGTAGCGGTTCGACTGCGCCGCCGCGTTGTTCAACTGGTTCAGGTTGACGGCATCGGTGCCGTTCACGCCCGGCGCCACGTTGCTGATGCCGCGCTCATTGCCGGCCGAGCCCACCGACAGCGTGTTGGGCGCGCTCGCCACCGAATTCGCCCCCACCGCGACCGAATTCGCGCCGCTGGCGTAGGCGTGATCGCCTATCGCGGTGCTGGCGTCGCCCGACGCCACCGCGCCGCTGCCCGTCGCCGTCGCGTTCCGGCCGCTTGCGGATGGCGCGGTGTAGGTCGTCGGATTGCCTGTGGCCCAGGTCCTGCCGCCGCCACCCGGCGGCAGTCCGTTGATGGTCTGGTTCAGCGTGCTGACCGCGCTCTGGAGCTGGCCCAGGTTGACCGCGTCGGTGATCTGCACGCCGGGCGCGACGTTGATGACCTGCCGCGCCCCGCCTGCCGCGCCGACCGACACCGCGCCGGCCGTCGTCGTGAAGCCGTTGCCGCTGACCGGATCCACGTAGGCGCCGGCAGCCCGGTCGGCCACCGAGCCGGCCCCCAGCGCGACCCCGCCGACCGTCGTCGCGCTCGATTGATAACCCAGCGCAACGCCGGTGCTCTGCGTGGCCTGGGCCGCGTTGCCGAAGGCAATCGCGTCGTTGACCGGCGCGGCCGACGAGCCTATGGAACTGCCCGCGTCCATGCCGATCGCGATATTGTTGTTGCCCGTCGCGTACAGCCCCGCCCGGGAGCCGATGCTCACGTTGTTGCCGCCGGCCACTGCTGTACCGGAATAGGTACCGATCGAGACGTTGTTGTCTCCGCCAGAGACGGCAGTGCCACTGACGTAGCCAATGGCCACGTTGGCGCTGGTCGATACGCCGTTGCCAGCCAGGGCGCCAAACGCCGCGTTGTTGAGTACCGGCGCCCCGATGCGACCAACGCCGATGCCGGCACTCGTGCCTATCGCCGTGTTGCTATCCCCGATGACGGATATCCCCGCGCTGAGTCCAAAGGCGCTGTTGTGGTTGCCCGTCACCGAGACGCCACTGGTGTTGCCCGTCGCCGTGTTGTGGTTGCCCTGCACGAGCGCCCCAGCGCCCGTGCCAACCGCCGCGTTGCCTATGCCCTGCACCGAGTTACCCGTCATCGCGCCCACCGCGACGTTGCCCGCGGAGCCAACAAGCGAGTTGATGCCGGCGGCTGTTCCGATCGACACGCTATCCTCGCCAATCGCCAGCGCCTGATAGCCGATGGCGATGGTATGGTCTCCCGATGCCTGCGCCTTGGATCCCACCGCCGTCGCCGCACGCCCGGTCGAGGTCGCGTCCGTCCCGGCGGCCAGGGAGCCGGCGCCGGTCGCGCCGTTATTCGTGCTATTCCCGCTCGGCGTACCGCCGTCGTCCACGCTGTAGTACTGCGCATGCGCGGGGCTCGCCGCGATCGCCGCCGTGATCGCCAGCGCACAGGCCGCGACCCGCATCGGGCCGGCCTTGCCGCCCGTCGCCGACGAAACCGGGACGCCAACAGCCGGCTGGCCCGCGCGGCCCTGGGCCGCTCTAGACACTGACTTCATCCTTACTCTCCAACATCGATTTGGAAGCTCTGTTGTCGCCACGCGGCAAGACCCCGAGACATCCGCAATGCCGAATCCCGCATGCCGGGCACGCGCCCCGCGACGGACGCCAGACTGGCGTCGACGCGGGCCATGCCCGCCGCCTTGATTCAAGCCGTTCACCGATGCGCATCGCAGCCTGTCCGGCAAGGCTCGCGCGGCGCTATCGCCCATTCCGTCCAGCGCATGCCAAGCGATGGAAACCTGCCTGGCACGCCATGAACGCCCGGACAATACAGCGCAGTTCGTGTTGGATTTTTTCCTCTTGACAGTTGTTGACGGCGCCGAGCAACAGTGCGTCGTCAAAAGGCATATTTCCATGCAAGCGTTGCGCGTAATGACACGGAAATCACCTTTTCCATCGGCTTGCCGCCATGCTGGCGTACCGGATGTCCTAGGACGGAGCCCGGGATTCCAGGCTTCCGGGGCATCGCGGCGCGACAACGGTCAAGCGCGGCGACGCCGAGCGCGCGCGCGTAAAAAAGCCCAAGGGCTGGACTGATATCCCACCCTTGGGCCGCAATGCGCGAACGATTCAGCGAACGATTCAGCGAGCGCGCGGCGATGTCGCGCCCGCGAGGCGCCTTGCCGGACGGGCGATCACGCCATCCAGATCCACGCCGCCACGATGGCGCCGAACACGATCCGATACCAGGCGAACACGCGGTACGTGTGGTTGGCCACGAAGCGCAGCACCGCCCGCACCACCACCATCGCGCTCAGGAAGGCCGCGACGAAGCCCACCGCGATGCCGGACAGGTCGTGCTGGGTCAGCAGCCCGAAGTTCTTGTACATGTCGTACACCGCCGCGCCCAGCATGGTGGGCATGGCCAGGAAGAACGAGAACTCGGTCGCGGTCTTGCGCTGGATGCCGGCGATCATGCCGCCGATGATGGTGGCGCCCGAGCGCGAGGTGCCCGGGATCATGGCCAGGCATTGCGCCACGCCCACGCCCAGCGCCTGCTTCCAGGTGATCTGCTCCAGGCTGCGCGCGGTGGCGCGCTCGTCCGAAGCGGTGTCGTCGGCCGCGCCCGGCACGTCGCCGGGCGTATGCCGCGTCTTGCGCTCGACCCACAGCATGATCAGGCCGCCCAGCACCAGCGTCACCACCACCACGCCCGGGTGGTAGAAGACCTGCTTGATGGACTTGATGAAGATGCCGCCGATCACCGCCGCCGGCAGGAAGGCGATCAGCAGGTTGCGCGTGAAGGCGACCTCGCTGGGCACGCCGGTGAGCGTGCCGCGGATCAGCTGCAGCAGCCGCGCGCGGAACACCCACATCACGGCCAGGATGGAGCCGAGCTGGATCACCACCTCGAACACCTTGCCCTGGCTGGATTCGAAGTTGATCCAGTCACCGATCAGGATGAGGTGGCCGGTGCTGGACACCGGAATGAACTCGGTCAGTCCTTCGACGATGCCCAGGAAGAAGGCCTTGATCAGATACAGGGTGTTTTCGGTCACGGTATGGGCGGGTCCGGGGTTAGTCGTTGGTCAGGGACGCTTCGTCGGACAGCGGCTCCTGGGGCTTTTTCTCGACCCGCACCAGGGCGATGCGGCGTCCGTCCATCTCCAGCACTTCGAAGCGGAAATGATCGTGGTGGATTTCATACTCGCAGGCGTCGCCCGGCTTGGGCAGATGGCCAAAGCGCGACAGCAGGTAGCCGGCCAGCGTGGAGAAGTCCTGGGCCTCGTCGATCAGGCCCTCGGTTTCCAGCACCTGCTCGACATGGTGCAGGTCGGCCGCGCCATCGATCTTCCAGGTGTGCTCGCCGTCGGCCACGATGTCGGGCAGCTCGTCCTCGTCGGGGAATTCGCCGGCGATGGCCTCGAACACGTCGATCGGCGTCACCAGGCCCTCGATGGCGCCGAACTCGTCCGCCACCAGCACCAGCTGGCCGCGCGAGCGCTTGAGCGTGTCCATCAGGCGCAGGATGCCGATGGCCTCGTGCACGATGATGGGATCGCGCAGCCGGTTGCGGCGCACCCGGCCCTCGGTGAGCAGATCGGCGATCAGGTCCTTGGCGCGGCCGATGCCCAGCACCTCGTCCAGCGAGCCCCGGCACACCGGGAAGAAGCTGTGCGGCGCCTCGATCAACTGGCCTCGGATGGTGTCGGCGTCATCGTCGATGTTGATCCACGACACGTCGGTGCGCGGCGTCATGATGGAACGAATGGAGCGTTCGGCCAGCGTCAGCACGCCGCTGACCATGTTGCGCTCCTCCACGCCGAAAGCCGGAATGGCCGGCGCGTTGGCGCTGGGCAGATCGGGCTCGTCGGCGGGCGGACGCTTGCCCAGCATGCGCAGCACGGCGGCCGCCGTGCGCTCGCGCATGGGGCGGCGCGCATCCAGCTTTAGCAGATTGCGCCGCGCCAGCTGGTTCAGCGCCTCGATCGCGACCGAGAAGCCGATGGCGGCGTACAGATAGCCCTTGGGCACCTTGAAACCGAAGCTTTCCGCCAACAGCGAGAAGCCGATCATCAACAGGAAGCCCAGGCACAGCACCACCACGGTGGGGTGCGCGTTGACGAAGCGGGTGAGCGGCTTGGACGCCAGCAGCATGATGCCGATGGCGATGATGACGGCGATCATCATGATGGCCAGGTGGTCCACCATGCCGACCGCGGTGATGACCGAGTCCAGCGAGAACACCGCGTCCAGCACCACGATCTGCGTCACGATGACCCAGAAGCTGGCGTACACGCGCGGCCCCGACGAAGAGCCGTGGCCGCCGCCCTCGAGCCGCTCGTGCAGCTCCATGGTGCCCTTGAACAGCAGGAAGAAGCCGCCCGCCATCAGGATCAGGTCGCGTCCGGACGGCGCCAGGGGGCCGATGGAGAACAGCGGCGTGGTCAGCGTGACCAGCCAGGACATGACGGACAACAGGCCCAGGCGCATGACCAGCGCGAGGCTCAGCCCCAGGATGCGCGCGCGGTCGCGCTGCGAGGGGGGCAGCTTGTCCGCCAGGATGGCGATGAAAATCAGGTTATCAATGCCCAGGACGATCTCAAGAACGACCAGGGTAAGCAGGCCGACCCACGCAGCGGGGTCCAGCAGCCACTCCATCAGGAGCTCCAAAAGTTACTCAGCCGACAATCGTACCTGGAAAATCCATGACACGCCGGTCATGAAACCCCCGCCCGGCAAGGCGCCGGGCCCGCATGCCATACCTGCATGCCATACCCGGAGCCATCTCTGGACGTCAGGCCCAGTCCATCCGATTGACGAACACCAGCAGCGCGGTCCAGGCCATCATCTGCCCCGGGGACGTCTCGGCGATGCGCGCCAGCGACCGGGACAGGCGCAGGAAGAACCAGAAGGCGGCCAGCATCGCGGCCATGGCGATCTCGACCCGGTGCGTCATGGCCGAGACGGTAACGATCGACCGGGCCGCGAACACCGCGTTCAGCGCCACGATCTGGAACAGGACCAGCACCGCCCTCAACCCGGCGCCCCCGCCGGAATCCGCCGGATCCGGCGCGCCCGTCCAGATCCGCCATCCGGACCTAGCGCCCTGGAACAGCAGCGACAGCACCAGCACGCCGCCCGCCATCAGCACCAGATGCTGTCCGGTGTAGTCATACGGTCCGACGGACAGCTGGGACCGGTTCAGGAACTTGACCGGCCAGTCCAGCCCCTGGGCCAGCGGCCACAGGCGCATCAGCAGCATCAGGCCCAGGCCGAACAGGCGCGCGCGGTTGCGCTGCGCGGCGGGAAACTCATTGGCCAGGATGGCGATGAAGACCACGTTGGCGAGCCCCACTAGGACCTCGATCGCGGTCAGCCCCAGCACGCCCACCCAGGCTTGCAGTCCGCCCATCCACTCCATCGGAGTCATCCACCCCATCAGTTCCTCCCGCATGCGCGTAGCGGGCCATCGTACCTAAAAAGCCCGCGCGGGCGGCGCTTTGTCGACCGCCTTTTCCCACATACCGCTGGAGGATCCCAAAAAAATCGCGCGCAGCCTGGGGCTGCGCGCGTGGTTCACTTTGCCCGACGGCGGCCGGGCCCGGCTGGGTTGGGGGGGGGGGGGGGGGGGGGGGGGGGGGGGGGGGGGGC
>NZ_JBICCO010000055.1:0-44537 GCF_043119405.1 Achromobacter sp. 413638 | reverse complement strand
CCCCACCTCCAGGCGCGCCAGCGCGGGCCCGAGGTCGGCAGCCCGGCCGGCGCGCTGCCGGCGCTGTTGCCGCCCGCCACCAACAGCGCCTACGCGCCGCGCATGGATCCCGTGCCGGCCGTGGGCGAAAACACCGACGCGGTGCTAGCATCATTGGGGTACGCGCCCGACGAGGTGGCGCGACTGCACGCCGCGGAGGTCGTATGACCCATCCCATCGTTCGTACCGCGCTGTTCGTGCCGGCTTCCCGGCCCGAGCGCATCCCCAAGGCGCTGGCCAGCGGCGCGGACGCCGTGATCGTGGACCTGGAAGACGCCGTCGAGCATCTGGCCAAGGACAGCGCGCGCGAAGCGCTGTGCGACTTCCTGGGCACGCATCCTCAGGCGCGCCTGTGGGTGCGCATCAACGACGCCGCCACGCCCTGGCACGAGGACGATCTCAAGGCGCTGCGCGGCAAGGCCGGCGTGACCGCCATCCTGCTGCCCAAGGCCGAAAGCCTGGCGCAGGCGCGTCATGCGGCACAGACGGGGCTGCCGGTCATTCCCATCATCGAAACGGCGCGCGGCGTGCTCAATCTTGCGGAAGTCGCGGCCACGCCCGGGGTGGCGCGGCTGGCCTTTGGCAGCCTGGATTACGCGCTGGACCTGGGGTTGTCGCCTGACTCGCCGGGCGCCGGGATCGTGCTCGACCATGCCCGCATCCAGGTGCTGTTGCAGACCCGCGCGGCCGGGTTGCCGCCGGCGCTGGACGGGGTGTTTCCCGGCGTGCAGGACACCGCCGGTCTGGCGCGCGCAGCGTCCAGGGCGCAGCAGATGGGCTTTGGCGGCATGCTCTGCATCCATCCGGCCCAGGTGCCGCTGATCCATCAGGCTTTCGCGCCGGCCGCGGCCGAGCTGGACTGGGCGCGGCGCGTGCTTGCCGCGCATCGCGATGGCGGGCCGGGCGCGTTCATGCTGGACGGGCGCATGGTGGACGCGCCGGTCATCGCCCGAGCGCGTCAGACGCTGGCGCAAGCGGGCGAGTCGGTTTAGCGCGAGGGCTTGCCGGCCACTCGGCGTGCGCATTTGGGGGGGGCGAGACCAGGAGGGGAGGCTGCGCGGCCTGGCGACCGGGAGCCGCGTCCCGACTTCGCGTATCCCGCCACCGCGCCTGGAACTAGAGCTAGGGGCCGCCCGGCGCGTCGCTGGGGGCGGGCCAGTCGCTGCTGGCGTGCGCGCCCCGGCTTTCCCGCCGCCGCGCCGCCGCGTCGACGATCAGGCCGCACACATCCAGCTGGTTGCGCAGCGCCAGCCAGCGGGCGTCCCGTCCGGGATCCGCATCGGGCGGCAACTCGTGGCGCCATGCCGCTATCCGCCCTGCCGCGTCGGCCAGCCCCTCATCGCTGCGGATGATGCCCGCTTGCTGCTGCATCAGGCGTCGCAGTGCAGCGCGTATCGTGTCGGGCGCGCCGGGCACTTCCGGGGCAGGCCGCGTGGCTGGGCGAGCAGGCAGTTGCGCCCGCGCCAGCGATGACGCCGCCAAGGCTCCCGCGTTTACTGCATCGCCCGATGCGGCGATGGCGCTTGCCGCCGCCCGTCCCATCACCACGCATTCCAGCAGCGAATTGCTGGCCAGCCGGTTGGCGCCATGCAGGCCGGTGCGCGCGACTTCGCCCACGGCGCGCAGACCGGCGATGCCAGTGGCGCCGTCCACGTCCGCGCGGACGCCACCGCAGGCATAGTGCGCGCAGGGCGCGACCGGCATGGGCTGCGTGGCGATGTCGATGCCATGCGCGGCGCACAGCGCCGTCACGGCGGGAAAATGCCGGTCCAGCCAGGCGCGCGGCCGGTGCGAGATGTCCAGGTGCACATAGGGCAGATCGAGACGCGACATCTCGGCCCAGATCGCGCGCGCCACGATGTCGCGCGGCGCCAGTTCCGCGCGCGGGTCGTGCGCGGGCATGAAGCGCTCGCCGCCCGGCAGGCGCAACACGGCGCCTTCGCCGCGCAGCGCCTCGGTCACCAGGCCGGCCGCGCGGCCATTCACCTGCAGCGCGGTGGGGTGGAACTGCACGAACTCCATGTCCGCCACCTGGCAGCCCGCGCGCCAGGCCATGGCCACGCCGTCGCCGGTCGCGGCATCTGGGTTGGTGGTCTGGGCATAGACCTGTCCCAGTCCGCCCGTCGCCAGCACCGTATGGCTGGCCAGCCAGGGCGTGATATCGCCGTCGCCGACGCGCACCCGTGCGCCGAGGCAGCGCCGGGTCGCGCCGGCATCGGCGGGTTCGGCCAGCAGCAGATCCAGCGCGGCCGCATGTTCGATCAGCCTGATGTTGGGTCGCGCGCGGCATTGCCGCAGCAGCGCGGCGTGCACGGCCCGCCCGGTGGCGTCGGCCGCGTGGGCGATGCGGCGCGCGCCGTGGCCGCCCTCGCGCGTCAGGTGCAGCGAGCGGCCATCCTCGTCCCGCGTGAAGGGCACGCCGAGCCCGAGCAGCCAGTCGATCGCCGCGGGGCCTTGCGCCAGGATGCGGCGCACGGCGTCGGCGTCGCACAGCCCGGCGCCGGCGACCAGCGTGTCCTGCACGTGCGCCTCGATGCTGTCGTCCGGCGCCTGCGCCGCCGCGATGCCGCCTTGCGCCCAGGCGCTGGCGCAATCGTCCGCCGGGCCCTTGCTCAGCATGGCCACGCGCAGATGCGGCGGCAGCGACAGGGCGGTGGCCATGCCGGCCAGGCCAGCGCCGATGACGAGCACGTCTGTCGATTCCGGATGCATGGACCTGTCCTCAGGCCGGGCCGAAGTGGCGGTACAGCGCGCCGTCGCGCGCGAAGTCGCCGCTGCTGCGCACCGGCTGGCGAGCCGCGGCGGCGAAATCCAGCATGCGTTCGATGGGCCGGCGCGCGGCCAGCGCGATGGCCGGATCCAGCGCGATTTCGCCTCGGCCCGAGGTCAGGGCCTGCTCCACGCCGTCCAGCGCGTTCATCGCCATCCAGGGACACAGCGCGCAGCTCTTGCAGGTCGCGCCATGGCCGGCGGTGGGCGCGGCCAGGAAGGTCTTGCCCGGATGGCGTTGCCGCATGTCGTGGAGGATGCCCTGGTCGGTGGCGACGATGAAGGTGTCGGCATCGAGCCGGCCGGCGGCGGCGATCAGCTGCGTCGTGGAGCCGACCACATCGGCCAGCGCGGCGACGCCGGCCGGCGATTCGGGATGGACCAGGATGGCCGCTTGCGGATGCTCGCGCGACAGCGCGGCCAATTCGTCGGCCTTGAACTCGTCATGCACCACGCAGGAGCCTTGCCACAGCAGCATGTCGGCGCCGGTCTGCGCCTGGATGTAGGCGCCCAGGTGGCGGTCGGGGGCCCACAGGATCTTTTCGCCGCGTGCGTGCAGGTGCGCCACGATGTCCTGTCCTACCGAGGACGTCACAACCCAGTCGGCCCGCGCCTTCACCGCGGCGCTGGTGTTGGCGTAGACCACCACGGTGCGGTCGGGATGGGCGTCGCAATAGCGGCTGAACGCGTCGGCGGGACAGCCCAGGTCCAGCGAGCAGGTGGCCTCGCCGTCCGGCATCAACACGCGCTTGCGCGGGCTGAGGATCTTGGCGGTCTCGCCCATGAAACGCACGCCGGCCACCACCAGGGTGGACGCGGGATGGTTGGCGCCGAAGCGCGCCATTTCCAGCGAATCGCCGACGCAGCCGCCGGTTTCGCGCGCCAGGTCCTGCAGCGGGCCATCCACGTAGTAGTGGGCGATCATCACCGCGTCGCGCTCACGCAGCAGGCGGCGCAGCCGGTCGGCGGCCTGGCGCTGCTGGTCGGGGCTTTGCGGCGCGGGCACGCGGGCCCAGGCCTGGCCAACGCCGCAGGCGCCGGCGGAAGTCGGGTGGTCGAACGCGACGGACTTGATGGACATGGCGGTCTCCGGTTCCGGAATGGGTTCGGGAAAATTATACTCATATTGAGTATTAAGAAAAGCGCCCGAAAGCGATGCCCGATTCCGCCGGTTCCAGACTTGCATCATGCCGGGCCGGCATCGCGACGGCGCGGGCGCGGGGAATGGCGTAGCATGGTGCGGCCCGAAGCAGGGTGGCTCGCGCGGGAGGCGACCCTTGCACGGGCGGCCAGCCTCCGCCAGGCGGGCCAGCGCCACGACCATCATCCCTTTGCAACGCGATCGCCGCCTCTTGGCGGCGCGACCTACAAGGCAGGAACATGAGCTGCACGTCCCTATTCATCGGACATACCTATATCGACGTCACCCTGCTGGCCGATCATTGGCCGACCGGGGACGAGAAGAGCGTGGCCAGCGACTACGCGGTGTCCTTCGGCGGCAATGCCGTGACGGCGGCTTTCGCCTGCGCCAAGCTGGGCTCCGCGCCCGATCTGATCTGCTCCATGGCGCCGGACTGGCTGGGCCACATGTATGCCGACATGGCGGCGGCCCACGGCGTGGCGCTGCACACGCGCCAGGTGCGCCGGTCCTCGCTGTCCTGCATCATGCCCAACCACGGCAAGCGCGCCATCGTGCGCGCCCGCGATGCCGACTATCTGAACGATTTCCCCCGCCTGGACATCAACGGCTACCGCGCGCTGCACCTGGACGGCCATCAGCCCGACGCGGCGCTGCACTACGCGCGCGCCTTCCGCCAGGCCGGCATCCTGACCTCGCTGGACGGCGGCGGCGTGCGCGAGAACACCGACGAGCTGTTGCGCTACATCGACGTGGCCGTATGCGCCGAGCGCATGTGCGAGCAGATGGGACTGTCGCCGCAAGGCCTGCTGGAATTCCTGCAGGCCCGGGGTTGCCGCGTCGGCGCCGTCACGCTGGGCGAGCGCGGCATGCTCTGGTATGGCGAGGACGGCAGGATCCGCGAACTGGCTTCACTGGGTGTGCCGGCCGAGCGCATCGTGGACACTTCGGGCGCGGGCGACGTGTTCCACGGCGCCTATGTCTGGTCGTACCTGAATCGTCCTGAACTGCCGTGGTCGGAGCACTTCACGTTTGCCCGCGCGGCGTCGGCGCACAAGATCCAGCATCTGGGCAACGAGGCGGGACTGCCCGGCGTGGAAGATGTTGAACGCGCGATGATGGAATTCAAATAGAGGGTCCCCCCGAGCGCTGCGCGCCTCCCTCTTCAACAGGGCGCCGCTACGGACCGGCCGAGCCGGCACCGTGCGGCCTCGATTCGGGAGGCCGGTGTGGGGCCGGGCGTGGTGCCTGGCCTGGATGTCGGGATGGGGAGGCGGTTGTCTCGCGGCGCCTTTACAGCGGGGAGATGGGCTGGTCGTGGATGTCGGCCAGCCAGTCGGCGGCCGGGCGGCCGGCGACGCGCAGGGTGGGGGCCAAGTCCAGCAGCGGACGCAGCACGAAGGCGCGCAGGTGCATGCGGGGATGGGGCAGGACCAGGCGCGGGTCTTCGAGGGACTGGTCGCCGTGGAGCAGCATGTCCAGGTCCAGCGTGCGCGGCGCGTTCCTGTAGGGGCGCTCGCGGCCGTGGCGCAGTTCCAGGGCCTGCAGCACGTCCAGCAGTTCCAGCGGCGCCAGCGTGGTGTCCAGCGCCGCGGCGGCGTTGACGAAGTCGGGGCCGGTGGCCTCGACCGGAGCGGTGCGGTAGAAGCGCGAGGCGGTCACGGCGGCGATGCCAGGCGTCTGGCGCAGTTCGTCCAGCACCGTCTTGAGGGTGGCCGCGCTGTCGCCCAGGTTGGCGCCGAGCGCGATATAGGCGCGCACGCGATCCGCGCTCATCGCTTACTCCGACGCCGAGCCGCTACGCGGCGAGCGGCGGGGACGGCGGCGGCGACGGTTGGCCGAGGTCGAGGCCGGCGCGTCGGCGGGATCGCGCGGCAGGCGCGACACTTCCTCGATCATTTCGCCGCGCAGGTCGTCGTCGGCATTGGCCAGGTCCATCCACCATTGCGCCAGCACGCTGTCGAACTCGCCGGCGGCGGCGCGCAGCTGCAGGAAATCGCAGGCGGCGCGGAAGCGCGGCTGTTCGATCATGCGGTAGATGGTCTTGCCCATGCGGCGCTCGAAGCGCGGCTGCATGAACCAGATTTCGCGCATGTCCGACGAGAAGCGGCGCTGGATGGCCAGCTTTTCGGTCTGCTCGTCCAGCACCGAGTCAGCGGCCTGCGACAGCGCCGGGATGGTGTGCTCGCCCTGGGCGCGCAACTGCTTCCAGCGCACCTCGACCTGTTGCCACAGCAGCGCGGCGAACAGGAAGCTGGGGCTGATGGTCTTGCCGGCGCGCACGCGGGCGTCGGTGCGTTCCAGCGCCAGCTCCACGAAGTGTTCGCCGCCGGGCTGTTCCAGCACCACGTCCAGCAGCGGCAGCAGACCCTTGTGCAGGCCGTCGGCGCGCAGCTGGCGCAGGCAGTCCATGGCATGGCCGCAGGTCAGCAGCTTGAGCATTTCGTCGAACAGGCGCGAGGCCGGCACGTTCTCGATCAGGTCCGCCATGGTGCCGATGGGCTGGCGCGTGGCCGGGTCGATGGTGCCGTTGAGCTTGGCGGCGAAGCGCACCGCGCGCAGCATGCGCACCGGGTCTTCGCGGTAGCGCTTGGCCGGGTCGCCGATCATGCGGATCTGGCGCTTCTTCAGGTCGGACACGCCGTGGTGGTAGTCGATGACTTCCTCGGTGTGCGGATCGTAGTAGAGCGCGTTCATGGTGAAGTCGCGGCGCGCCGCGTCCTCGGCCTGCGAGCCGAACACGTTGTCGCGCAGGATGCGGCCGTGCTCGTCGGTTTCCTGGTCTTCCGAGGCGGGCGCGCGGAAGGTGGAGGTCTCGATGATCTCCTGGCCGAACACCACGTGCACCAGCTGGAAGCGGCGGCCGATGATGCGGGCGCGGCGGAACAGCGGGCGGATCTGCTCGGGCGTGGCGTTGGTGGCCACGTCGAAGTCCTTGGGTTCCAGCCCGACGATCAGGTCGCGCACGGCGCCGCCGACGATATACGCGTCATAGCCGTGCTGGCGCAGCACCTCGCAGACCTTGATGGCATGGCGCGAGACGTTGCGGCGGTCGATGCCGTGCTTGTCGCGGGCGATGCGCAGCGGTCCGCGATTAGCGGGCGCGAACAGGCGGCCGACGAATTTTTTTATGGTTTCGGTAATCATCAGGGTTCAGGACTTGGAATCTTCCATGTGATCGAACAGATCGATCACGCGCCAGCCGCGTTCCTGGGCGATCTTGCGCAGGGCGGGGCTGGGGTTGGCGGCGACCGGCTGGCTCACCTTTTCGAGCAAGGGCACATCATTGACCGAATCGCTATAGAAAAACGATTCGGGGAAATCCGTAAGCGCCGTGCCCATGCCGGCCAGCCATTGGTCCACGCGCACCACCTTGCCTTCCTTGAAGCTGGGCGTGCCGTGGATGCGGCCGGTGTAGCGACCATGGCGGTATTCGGCGTCGGTGGCGATCAGGTGGGGGATGCCGAAAGCGCGGGCGATGGGAGCGGTGACGAAGCCGTTGGTGGCCGTGACCACCGCGCACAGGTCGCCGGCCTGCAGGTGCTCGTCGACCAGCGCGCGCGCGGCGGACGTGATCGACGGGCGGATCACTTCGGCCATGAAGGCCTCGTGCCAGGCGGCCAGCTCATAGGGCGGATGCGCGGCCAACAGGCCCAGCATGAATTCGGCCGCCTGTTCGGCGGTCAGCTCTCCCCGGTTGTAGCGCTCCATCAGCTCGTCGTTGCGGCGCCGGGCCTCGTCCGGATCGCCGGCGCGGCCGGTGCGCGCCAGGTAGTCGGCCCATTGATAGTCGCTGTCCAGCGGCAACAGGGTGTGGTCCAGGTCGAACAGGGCGAGACGTGGGGAGGTCATTTGGGTTGCGAGTCGGGGTCCGCGAGCATGGCGCGCAGCAGGGGCAGGGTGATGGGGCGGCCGTTGGCCAGGGAATAGCGGTCCAGCGCGTCGATCAGCGCTGCCAGCTTGCGGATGTCGCGCTCATGGTGCGTCAGCATCCAGTTGATGATCTCGGGCGCCAGGTGCATGCCGCGCTCGGCCGCCTGGGCGGACAGGGCGGCCAGCTTGTCGGCGTCGGACAGCGGATCCAGGCGGAACACCAGGTCCCAGCCCAGGCGGGTGCGCAGGTCCTCGCGCAGCGGCATCGACAGCGGGGCGCGGTCGCCGGCCACGGCCAGCGCGAAGGCGCGGCCGGTGGCGGCGGATTCGCGCCAGCGGTTGTACAGGGCGAACAGGCCGGCCTGCCGGTTGTCGTCCATGCGATGCACATCGTCCACCGCCACGAACTTCGGCATGGGCGACTTGGAGTCGGCGCCGGCCAGCACGCGCAGCATGTTCTCGCCGTTGGCGGCGTGGATGTAGACGGCGTCGGGGCGCGCGGTGAGCGCGCGCAGCAGATGGCTGCGGCCGCAGCCGGCCGAGCCCCATATGTAGAGCGCCCGGCCGGGGGCGAGCGTGCGCACCGCCGCGAGCGCTTCCCCGTTGGGGCCGGCGATGAAATTGTTCAGCGAAGGCGCTGGCGCAGGAAGAACGTCGAGCAGCAGCTGGCGGTTCATGGGAAGCTATTCAATCAGGCTTGCTTGCGGAGCGGTCCGGACATCCGGATCCGCGCCACGGGACTCGCGCGGGCTGCCCGGCTGCGGCCAGGCCGCGCGCCGTGTCGCCAGGCCCGTCGCCGGCGCCGCCAGGCCACGCTGGCGGCAGGATCCGGCAACGGATTCCCGCAGTAAAAATCAGGTCAAACAGAATGGGTCAAGAATCGGGTCAATCGGTTGACCAAAACGGCTGGCCAAAACCGATATCGGCCAACCCTACACTTTAAACCACCTGAGGGGCGGTGTCGCGCCAGTCCGCCGTTCAGGCCCTGGCTTCCGGCGGATTCCGGGCGTTTGGGGGGCGTCGGCACCGGCTTGTGGCCAGCTTCGGGCCGCGGCGTCGTAAAATACCGGGCAACCCACCCCAATTCCCAGCAATTGTTACATATCCCACGGCATTTCTCATGACGAATCAACCCTCCGCTCCCCTGACCTACCGCGACGCTGGCGTCGATATCGATGCGGGCGACGCCCTGGTCGACCGTATCAAGCCGCTCGCGGCCCGCACCATGCGTCCCGGGGTCCTGGCCGGTATCGGCGGCTTTGGCGCCCTGTTCGAAGTGCCGAAGCAGTTCAAGGAGCCGGTGCTGGTGTCGGGCACCGACGGCGTGGGCACCAAGCTGCGCCTGGCGTTCGAGTGGAACCGTCACGACACCGTGGGCATCGACCTGGTCGCCATGAGCGTCAACGACATCCTGGTGCAGGGCGCCGAGCCGCTGTTCTTCCTGGACTACTTCGCCTGCGGCAAGCTGTCCGTGGATACGGCGGCGTCCGTGGTGGGCGGCATCGCCAAGGGTTGCGAGCTGTCGGGATGCGCGCTGATCGGCGGTGAGACCGCCGAAATGCCCGGCATGTACCCGGACGGCGAATACGACCTGGCCGGCTTCGCGGTGGGCGCGGTGGAAAAGTCGGCCATCATCGACGGCAAGTCGATCAAGACCGGCGACGTGGTGCTGGGCCTGGCGTCCAGCGGCGCGCACTCCAACGGCTATTCGCTGGTCCGCAAGATTCTCGAGCGTGCCAACGCCCGTCCCGACCAGGACTTCCATGGCCAGCCGCTGGTCGACGTGGTCATGGCGCCTACCCGCATCTACGTCAAGCAGGTGCTGGCCGCGCTGGCCAAGCACGGCACCGCCATCAAGGGCCTGGCTCACATCACCGGCGGCGGCCTGCTGGACAACGTGCCGCGCATCCTGCAGCCCGGCCTGTCGGCCAAGCTGCACCGCGACGGCTGGGAAATGCCCAAGCTGTTCCAGTGGCTGCAGCAGCAGGGCGGCGTGGAAGACACCGAAATGCACCGCGTCTTCAACTGCGGCATCGGCATGGTGCTGGTGGTGGACGCCGCCCAGGCCGACGCCATCGCCGCGACCCTGCGCGAGCAGGGCGAGACCGTCAACCGCATCGGCGAGATCGTCGAGCAGCAGGACGGCATGGCGCAGACTTTCGTGGTCTGAGCGTGACCGGCCGTTGAACGGTCGGCAGGAAAAAGCCCGCTACGGCGGGCTTTTTCATTTTGGGAGGCAGACGGAGGGCGACGCGTCTGTGATGGGGAGCAGGCCCCGTGGACGTGTCAGGCGCGTTCGCCCAGCGCGGCGGCCACCGCGTCGATCGTGCGCGCCACCGCGTCCCGCGCCAGGCAATCGACGATGACACGCTCAGGCTGCGCCCGCAGCCAGGTGATCTGGCGCTTGGCCAGCTGGCGCGTGGCGGCGATGCCTTGCTCGCGCGCGCCGGCCAGGTCGATCTCGCCGTCCAGGTGCGCCCACATCTGGCGGTAGCCCACGCAGCGCACCGAGGGCAGGCCGGGATGCAGGTCGCCGCGCGCGCGCAGGGCGCGTACTTCATCGATCAGGCCTTGCGCCAGCATGGCGTCGAAGCGCTGTTCGATGCGCGCGTGCAGCGCGGCGCGGTCCGAGGGTTCCAGGCTGATCGTCAGGTACTGGTTGGCGTCCTCGTCCGGCTTGCGCTGCGCGCGCAGCAGCAGCGCGGACATGGGCTGGCCGGACAGGCGGCAGATTTCCAGCGCGCGCTGGATCCGCTGGCTGTCGTTGGGCGCCAGCCGCGCGGCGGTGATGGGGTCCAGCGTGGCCAGTTCGGCATGCAGCGCGGGCCAGCCTTCGCGGGCGGCGCGCGCTTCCAGTTCGGCGCGTAGCGCCGGGTCGGCCTGCGGCAGGTCGTCCAGCCCGTCGCGCAGCGCCTTGTAGTACATCATGGTGCCGCCGGCCAGCAGCGGTACGCGGCCGCGCGCGCGGATCTCGTCGATCAGGCGCAGCGCGTCGGCGCGGAATTCGGCCGCCGAGTACGACTGCGCGGGGTCCAGGATGTCCAGCAGATGCTGAGGCACGCGCGCCTGCTCGGCGGGCGAGGGTTTGGCGGTGCCGATGTCCATGCCTCGGTAGATCGTGGCCGAATCGACGTTGACGATCTCCATCGGCCAGCGTTCTGCCAGCGCCAGCGTGGACGCGCTCTTGCCGGCCGCGGTCGGGCCGGCCAGACAGATGACCGGCGGCAGGCCGGATGCGGAAGAAGAAGGCAAGGCTATTGTCCGCGCAGGAAGAGCTTGTCCAGGTCGGACACCGACCACTGCACCCAGGTCGGGCGGCCGTGGTTGCACTGATCCGCGCGTTCGGTGGCTTCCATCTGCCGCAGCAGCCCGTTCATCTCTTCGATGGTGAGCTTGCGGTTGGCGCGCACCGAGCCGTGGCAGGCCATGGTGGACAGCAGCTCGTTGCGCTGCTCGGTCAACAGGCGCGACACGCCCACGCCGCCCAGGTCGCGCAGCACGGCGCGGGCCAGCGTTTCGATGTCGCCGCGCGCCAGCATGGCGGGCACCGAGCGCACCGCGATCGAGGTGGGGCCGGACGGGCGCAACTCGAAGCCCAGCTCGGCGAGCTGTTCCTCGAATTCCTCGGCGACGGCCACGTCCTTTTCCTGGGCGTGGAACACCACTGGCACCAGCAGGTCCTGGCGCGGCAGGCTGCGCGCGTCCAGCGCCTGCTTGAGCTGTTCGTAGACCACGCGCTCATGGGCCGCGTGCATATCCACCAGCACCATGCCGCGCTTGTTCTGCGCCAGGATGTAGATGCCGTGGACCTGGGCCAGGGCCATGCCCAGCGGGTGTTCCTCGTCGGCGGGCAGGGCGGCCGAGTCGCGCAGCGGCGTCGTGCGCGGCGCGGCGTCTTCGTTCAGCGGACGGTACAGCGACTGCCAGTCGGCCGCCGGAATGCCGGCGGGTTCGGCGTGCAGGCGGAACGGCACCTGCGTATGCGGCCGTTGCGGCGCGGGCGAGGGACGCAGGCCGTAGGGCGCGGCGTTGCCGCTGCTGGTGTAGCCCGGGCGCGCGGATGACGGCTGCGAGGCGTGACCCGATGCGTGCATCCCGGATGCGGGCGTACCGGCGGCGGGCGTACCGGCGGCGGGCATGCCGGCGGCGGACGCGCCCGAGGCCGGCGCATGCCACGAGGCCCGCGAGGCATCCGCGTCCGGGGAGATGGATGCGTTCCGTGCGGCGTCCGTGGCGCTTGCGCCAGCGTCCTGCGCCGGCAGAGCGCCGGGTTCCGCGTCATGGGCTTGCGGCGTGACGGCGGACGCGCCGCCGGTCTGCGCCAGCGTCTGGCCGACCGCGTGCGAGACGAAGCGGTGCACGGCGCCGCTGTCGCGGAAGCGCACCTCATGCTTGGCGGGATGGACGTTGACGTCCACCGCGGCGGGATCGATGTCCAGGAACAGCACATAGGCCGGCTGGCGGTCGCCATGCAGCACGTCGGCGTAGGCGGCGCGCAGCGCGTGGCTGACCGTGCGGTCGCGCACGAAACGGCCGTTGACGTACAGGTATTGCCGGTCGGCGCGCGCGCGGGCCGCGGTCGGGCGGGTGATCATGCCGGCCAGGCTCACCGTGCCGACGGCATGCGACAGCAGCAGGCCGTGCTCGGCGAACTCCGCGCCCAGCACGTCGCGGATGCGCTGCGGCGGATCGGCGGGCAGCCATTGGCGCTGCGCGCGGTCGTGGTGGAACAGGCGGAACGCGATGTGCGGATGCGCCAGCGCGATGCGTTCCATCGCGTCCACGCAATGCCCGAATTCGGTGGCTTCCGAGCGCAGGAACTTGCGGCGCGCCGGCACCGCGTCGAACAGCTGGCGCACGTCCACGGTGGTGCCGGGCGGGCCCGAGGCGGGGCTGACCTGCAGGCTGCCGCCGTCGATCTGCCAGGCGTGCTCGCCGTCGCGCGTGCGCGAGATGATGGACACCTGCGCGACCGAGGCGATGGAGGCCAGCGCCTCGCCGCGAAATCCCATCGACGCCACCGATTCCAGTTCGGTCAGCGAGCGGATCTTGCTGGTGGCGTGGCGCGCCAGCGCCAGCGGCAGTTCCTCGGGCGGAATGCCGCCGCCATCGTCGGTCACGGCGATGCGGCGGATGCCGCCGCCTTCCAGCCGCACTTCGATGGCGCGCGCGCCGGCGTCGATCGCGTTCTCCAGCACTTCCTTGAGCACGGATGCCGGCCGCTCGATGACCTCGCCGGCCGCGATCTGACTGATCAGCAGGTCGGGCAGCGCGAGGATGGAACGGCGGTCGGTCGGGGGACGGGTATCGGGGGTGGCCATGGTGACGATTTTAGCCTCAGGACCGCCTGGGCTATAGTCGGTGACGGATTTCACTACCGCATGGCAGGATGGCGTCGATGCTGGATTTTTTCAATATGGTGTTGCATATCGACCAGACCTTGAGCGTCTGGGTCGACCAGTACGGCGCCTGGGTGTATCCCGTGCTGTTCCTGATCGTGTTCGCCGAGACCGGGCTGGTGGTGCTGCCCTTTCTGCCTGGCGATTCGCTGCTCTTCATCGCCGGGGCGCTGGGCGCGACGGGCAAGATCGATCCGGTCATGCTGTCGGTGCTGCTGCTGATCGCGGCGGTGACGGGCAATACCTTGAATTACACGATCGGCCGCTATATCGGTCCGCGCGTGTTCTCGATGAACCTGCGCTTCCTGGACCGGGGCGCGCTGATGCGCACGCATGCCTTCTATGAAAAGCACGGCGGCAAGACCATCGTGCTGTCGCGCTTCATCCCCGTGGTGAGGACTTTCGCGCCTTTCGTGGCCGGCGTGGCCGAGATGCCGTTCGGGCGCTTCCAGCTGTTCAACGTCGCCGGCGCGCTGGCCTGGGTGGGCGGTCTGGTGGCGGCCGGCTACTTCTTCGGCAACATTCCGTTCATCAAGGACCACCTGAACACCATCGTGCTGCTGGGCCTGGCCGCCGCCATCGTGCCGGTGGTCGGCGCGGGCCTGTTCAAGCTGATCCGTTCGCGCCGCCAATAGACGCGCCGCGCAAAAGAACAGGGCCATGCGCCGTCAGCGCATGGCCCTGTTCTTTTCAGGACGCGGGAATGGGACGTTCCGGTCAGCTCACATCGCCCAGCCTTGCCAGCGGAGGATTCGCGGTGAAGTAACGCTGGATCCCCGTCATCATGGCCTGCGCCAGCTTGTCCTGGTGCGAGGCGCTGCGCAGCAGCGCTTCTTCCTGCGGATTGCTGATGAAGGCCGTCTCGACCAGGATGGACGGAATGTCCGGCGCCTTGAGCACGGCGAAGCCGGCCTGTTCGACGCTGTTCTTGTGCAGCCGGTTGATCTTCTTGATCTCGTCCAGGAAGGAATTGCCCACCTTGAGCGAGTCGTTGATCTGCGCCGTGGTGGACAGATCCAGCAGCACCTTGGCGACCTGACGGTCGTGGCTGCCCAGGTTCACGCCCCCGATCAGGTCGGCCGCGTTTTCCTTGTCGGCCATCCAGCGCGCCTGCGCGCTGGTGGCGCCGCGCTGGGACAGCGCGAACACCGACGAACCGTTGGCGGACGGCTTGATCCAGGCGTCGGCGTGGATGGACACGAACAGGTCTGCGTGCGCGCGGCGCGCCTTCTGCACGCGCACGTGCAGCGGTACGAAGTAGTCGTCGTCGCGCGTCAGGTAGGCGCGCATGTTCGGCTGGCTGTCGATCAGCGCCTTGAGCCGGCGCGCGATGCGCAGCACCACGTCCTTCTCGCGCAGGCCGCTGCTGCCGATCGCGCCCGGATCCTCGCCGCCGTGGCCGGGGTCCAGCGCGATGGTCAGCATGCGCTGCTTGCCGCGTCCGGCGGAGGCGGGCGGCGGCTTGGGCGTCGGAATCGGCGCGGCGGGCTGCTGGCCGCGCGCCAGCGGCGGCTCGGGCGGCGGGTTGTTCTTGCTGCCTGGATTGCGCTGGATGTCTTCCAGGATGCGGGCCAGCGGATCGTCGACGTCGGGACCGCCCTGCTTGTTGATCACCGCGATCAGCGGATCCTGCGCGACCTTGGGATACAGGTCCAGCACCAGGCGGTACTGATAGTCGGCAACGGGCTTGAGCGTGAACACCTGCGGCGCCACCGCCTGCTTCAGGTCGAACACCATCCGCACCACGTTGGGCCGGTTCTGCGCCACGCGCAGGCTCTGGATATAGGGGTCGTCGGGCCGGACCTTGGACACCAGATCATTGAGGGCCGCATTGATGGTCAGGCCCTCGATGTCCACCACCAGGCGGTGGGGATTTTCCAGCGTGAATTGTTCCGCCTTGAGCTCGCTGTCCAGCTCCAGCGTGACGCGGGTGTATTCGTCGGCCGGCCAGGTCCGCACCGCGAGGATGGTGGCGGCCTGGGCCAGGCGTGGCAATACGGGGAGGACGAGCAGCGTGGCGGCGACGCTGATCAGGCGGCGTCGGGCGGCGCCTGCCTTGGGCAGGGCGCTGGCGGCGGGGGGACAATCGCGTTCAACCATGTTTGTCCTCGGGCGGTGTACGCGGTCAGGCTGGCGTCGCGTCCTTCGCCCGCGTAGGCGAGGGAAATCTGCAGGTCGGGCGGGGGCAAGAGACCCTCTGCCCGCTCCGGCCATTCGATCAAAACGACCGCATCGTCACGCAGTAAATCCCGGAATCCTGCGTCCAACCATTCGCGCGAATCACTAAATCTATAAAAATCAAGGTGATAGAAGTATAAGTTAGAAACTTTATAGGATTCAAGCAGCGCGTAGCTTGGGCTTTTGATCCGGCCCTTGATGCCGCATTCGCGCAACAGCGCGCGGGTGAAGGCCGTCTTGCCCGCACCCAGGTCGCCTTGCAGGTGAATCGCGCCGCCCGCCGGGATGCCGGCCTGGCCGGAAACCAGCGGCGCGAGCTGCCGCGCCAGCGATTCCGTGGCGGATTCGTCGGGCAGGTGCAGGGTCAGGCTGCTCAGGGGGACAGGCTTGGGCGCGGACATGGGACAGGGCCAGAGGTGGTAAAAAGCGGTACAGGGATATATCGAATGTCAGCGATTATAGGAATGCGGGTTTCTGCTAACCTATAACGTTATCCATAATTGATTGCTATTCTCAAATGCGTCGGGGTGAATCCGCCCGCGAACGACGCCGCTACGGAGCTGTACGCGCCATGAAGACCCGCATCGAAAAAGATACCTTCGGCCCCATCGAGGTCCCCCAGGACCACCTGTGGGGCGCCCAGACCCAGCGCTCGCTGCATTTCTTCGCGATCTCGACCGAGAAGATGCCCGCGCCGCTGGTCACCGCGATGGCGCAGCTCAAGCGCGCCGCCGCCAAGGTGAACGCCGACCTGGGCGAGCTGGATCCGAAGATCGCCGATGCCATCTCGCGCGCCGCCGACGAAGTGATCGCCGGCAAGTGGCCTGACGAATTCCCGCTGTCCGTGTGGCAGACCGGCTCGGGCACGCAGAGCAATATGAACATGAACGAGGTGCTGGCCAACCGCGCCTCCGAGCTGCTGGGCGGCGAGCGCGGCGAAGCGCGCAAGGTCCATCCGAACGACCACGTCAATCGCGGCCAATCGTCCAACGATACCTTCCCCACCGCCATGCACGTGGCCGCCGCCGTCCAGGTCGAGCACCATCTGCTGCCTTCGTTGAAGGCCTTGCGCGCCACGCTGGCCGCCAAGAGCGCCGAGTTCTACGACATCGTCAAGATCGGCCGCACCCACCTGCAGGACGCCACGCCGCTGACGCTGGGCCAGGAAATCTCGGGCTACGTGGCCCAGCTGGACCTGGCCGAGCAGCAGATCCGCGCCACGCTGCCGGGCCTGCACCAGCTGGCTATCGGCGGCACCGCCGTGGGCACGGGCCTGAACGCGCATCCGCAGTTCAGCGCCAAGGTCTCGGCCGATCTGGCGCACGCCACCGGCACGGCCTTCGTGTCGGCGCCCAACAAGTTCCAGGCCCTGGCCTCGCACGAAGCGCTGCTGTTCGCGCACGGCGCGCTGAAGTCGCTGGCCGCCGGCCTGATGAAGATCGCCAATGACGTGCGCTGGCTGGCCAGCGGTCCGCGTTCCGGCCTGGGCGAGATCAGCATTCCCGAGAACGAGCCGGGCAGCTCCATCATGCCGGGCAAGGTCAATCCGACGCAGTGCGAAGCCGTGACCATGCTGGCCGCGCAGGTGCTGGGCAACGACGTCGCCATCAACATCGGCGGCGCCAGCGGCAACTTCGAGCTCAACGTTTTCAAGCCCCTGGTCATCCACAACTTCCTGCAGTCGGTGCGCCTGTTGACCGACGGCATGGCCAGCTTCGACCAGCACTGCGCCCAGGGCATCGAGCCCAACCACGCGCGCATCGCCGAACTGGTCGACCGCTCGCTGATGCTGGTGACTGCGCTGAACCCGCACATCGGCTATGACAAGGCCGCGCAGATCGCCAAGAAGGCGCACAAGGAAGGGTTGTCGCTGAAGGAGTCGGCGCTGGCGCTGGGCTTCCTCAACGAGGAACAGTTCGCCCAGTGGGTGGTGCCGGCCGACATGACCAACGCCAAGAAGCCCTGAGGCCCAAGGCGCGGTCGACGCGCTCAGGCTGAAAGCACGAATGCCGCCCCGTCGGGGCGGCATTTTTTTGCGCGGACGCAGCAGGCGGAAGGTGCGCCGTTGCCAGGACAGCCGGCGCCACGACGCGCGTGGCGCGGGCGTCCGTTATCTTGCAATGGTTGGAAGGACTTGCCGCGATTATTGCGTCAGCATCAGCCACAGCGGAATGGTCAGCGCCGAGGCCAGCGTGCCCAGCGATAGCAGCAGTGCCACCATGCGCCCGTCGCCGCCCATGCGCATGGCCAGCACATAGGCGGCCGATGCCGTGGGCAGCGCGCCGAACAGCAGCAGCATGCGCGATTCCAGCGGTGGCATGCCCAGCAGATGCGCCACCAGCAAGGCCACCAGCGGCAGCGCGGCCAGCTTCACGGCCAGCATCCAGGCGATCAGCGCGCCATAGCCCTTGCCGCCTTCCCAGGCCAGGCTGGCGCCCACGCACAGAATGCCCAGCGCGATCGCCGCCGCGCCCAGCCGCGCCAGCACCGTGTCGACCGGGCCGGGCAGCTGCAGGCCCGCCAGGTTGCAGGCCAGGCCCGCCAGCGTCGAGACCACCAGCGGATTGCGCGCCAGCTCGCGCAGCAGGTTGGCGCCGCTGTGGCGCGCCAGGCCATAGACCGCGACCACGTTGGCCATGGGCACGGCGAAGCCGATGATCAGCGCCATGATGGTCTGCCCCTGCGCGCCGCCGACGCTGGCCGACAGCGCCAGGCCGATATAGGTGTTGAAGCGATAGCCGCATTGCGCGGCGGACGCCAGCCCGATCGACGAGGGTCGCAGCACCGGACCGGCCAGCCACGACAGCGCGACGCCGACAGCGATCATGGCGGCCGTGGCCTGCAGCAGCAGGGCGGCGTTGCCGGCGCTGATGGGGGTGCGCAGGATCGCCTGGAACAGCAGCGCGGGGAACAGCACGAAGTAGACGAGACGCTCGGCGCCGGCGAAGAATTCGCGCGAAAAGCCCAGCTTGTGGCGCAGCGCCCAGCCCAGCGCGACCAGCATGAAATCGGGGAAAACCAGCAGTGCGACCGACATGGGGAATGGCTTTTTTCGTTGCGCCGGCAGGGGATTTTCTGCCTAGGCGGGTGTAAGCATTTGCTGCTATTCTCCGACATTCTGGCGGGCGCGTGTTCCATCAGCAACGCATAATCAGCGCCGCACAACGCGGCGGCGCGCATAACTAAGCGCCCCCATCGCCAATCGTCGTCCGTCCACAGACGGCCGGCCCGCTACACAATCCGCACACAGGCGGATTCGCTATCTTGGAGGAAACACACCAATGAATAAAGCTCGCACCCTGGCCGTGGCCATCGCGCTGGCCACCGGCGCCGCCGGCACGCTGGGCGTCTCGGCCGCGCACGCCGCCGACAAGTATCCCAGCAAGGCCATCCGCGTCATCGTCCCGTTCGCCCCGGGCGGTTCCACCGACATCATCGCGCGCCTCGTGACGCAGCGCATGAGCCAGGAACTGGGTCAGCCCATGGTCGTGGAAAACAAGGGCGGCGCTGGCGGCGCCATCGGTGCATCCGAGGCCGCGCGCGCCGAGCCGGACGGCTACACGCTGTCGATCGCCACCGTGTCGACCATGGCCGTGAACCCGGCCTGCCGTCCGAACGACCTGCCCTACGATCCGATCAAGGACTTCCAGCCGGTCACCAACTTCGCCAACACGGCCAACGTGGTCGCCGTGAATCCGAAGTTCCCGGCCAAGGACTTCAAGGGCTTCCTGGAAGAGCTGAAGAAGAACCCCGGCAAGTATTCCTACGGCAGCTCGGGCACCTGCGGCGTGCTGCATCTGATGGGCGAGTCGTTCAAGATGGCCACGGGCACCGACATCGTGCACGTGCCGTACAAGGGCTCGGGCCCGGCCGTGGCCGACGCCGTCGGCGGCCAGATCGAAATCATCTTCGACAACCTGCCGTCCTCCATGCCGCAGATCCAGGCGGGCAAGCTGCGCGCCATGGCCATCGCGTGGCCGGGCAACATCGATGCCATCAAGGACGTGCCGACCTTCAAGGACGCCGGCTTCCCGGTGCTGAACCAGCCGGTCTGGTACGGCCTGCTGGCGCCCAAGGGCACGTCGATGGAAGTCGTGAACAAGCTGCGCGACGCCGCCGTCGTGGCGCTGAAGGACCCGAAGGTCATCAAGGCGCTGGACGACCAGGGCTCGGCGCCGTCGGGCAATACGCCGGAAGAGTTCGCCAAGGAAATCAAGGAACAGTACGACTGGGCGAAGGACGTCGTGAAGAAGCAGAACATCAAGCTGGACTGACGGCTTGACGCAGGGACCGGCCGGGCCGGTCCCGGGTTTGCACGGGCGCCCTGGGGCGCCCGTTTTCATTGCGGCCAGTCCTGGCGTCGCGATGGCGGCGCGCCCGCGATCAGGCTTCGGTCAGGCGCGCCAGCTGCGTGTCGCAGGCCGCGCGCAACCGTTCGATCAGGTCGCGGTGCAGGGCCGACATCGGGTCCTGGTTGCGCATCATGATGCTGATGGGCACGCGCAGCGCGGGTTCCAGTCGGCGCAGGTGCATGCCCGGCCGCAGCAGCGCACTGGCGGTGATGGCGTCGACGATCGCATCGCCGCAGCCGGCCTCCACCAGCGCGCAGGCCATGTAGTGCGTCTTCACCTGGATCGCGGGGTTCACCTCCACGCCTTGCGCGTCCAGCGCCAGCTGCAGCAGCGCACCGGCGGCGTCGCGCGCGTCCAGCACGATCAGCGCGTGGTCCGGCGGCAAGTCGGCCAGGCGCAGCGGACCCGTTCCCGGATCCAGGCTCAGGTGCACCAGTTCGGTCTGGCCCAGGCCGATGCGGGTCAGGCCGGGATAGTCATTGGTGTCGAAGGTGACGATGGCGTCCAGCTCGCGCGTCAGCAGCCCCTGGACCAGCTCGGCGCTATGGTAGGTATGCAGGTCGAAGGTGACGCCGGGATGCGCGTCGCGGCTGGCGCGCACCACGCCGGGCAACAGGCCCAGCCCCAGCGCCGGCGCGCTGCCCAGCCGCAGATGGCCGTGCGGCCGGTCGCGCAGGCTGGCCGCCAGCCGGCGCACGCTGTTCAGGTCCTGGTTCAGCCGCGCCACCTCGGGCGTCAGGATCTCGGCCTCGCGCGTGGCCACCAGCCTGCCCTTGACGCGCTCGAACAGCTTGAAACCCAGCTGGGCCTCGGCATGCGCCAGCAGCTTGCTGGCGGCGGGCTGGGAAATGTGCAGCGCGGCCGCGGCCTCGGTCAGTGAACCGGTGCGGCGGATGGCTTCGAAAATCTCGATGTGACGCAGGCGCATGACGCGAAAAGCGGGAAGAGCGGGCAGTGCCGGAACCGGGATTCTATGCCGGATGCCTGCAGGGCGCCCCGGCCGCGCCCTTGGCGGATTTGAATATCATTGGGGGCTGCCACGCCCACCGTTTCCAGCCGGAGTCCGCCATGCCCTTGCCCGTTCGCGCCGTTCTTGCCGCCGTCCTTATCGCCGCCGGCGTGTCAGCCCCGCCCGCCGCGTGGGCGCGCGGCCCGCAGGCGGCGGACCGGAATCCCGAGGCGGCGACGGGCTATGCCGAACGCGAGCTGGTGCGCGCGCCGCATTTCATGATGGTGTCGGCCAATCCCTGGGCCACGCGCGCGGGCGACGAAATGCTGCGGGCTGGCGGCAGCGCCGTGGATGCGGCCATCGCCGCGCAGCTGGTGCTGAACCTGGTCGAGCCGCAGTCCTCCGGCATCGGCGGCGGCGCTTTCCTGGTGCTGTACTCGGCGGGGCAAAAGCGCGTCCTGACCTACGATGCCCGTGAAACCGCGCCGGCGGCCGCTCGCCAGGACCGCTTCCTTGATGCCGACGGCAAGCCCTTGTCCTTCGCGCAGTCCGTCAACAACGGCATGGCCGTGGCCACGCCGGGACTGCTGCGCGGGCTGGAGCTGGCGCACAAGGAGCACGGCAAGCTGCCCTGGGCGGACCTGTTCGCGCCGGCCATCCGCCTGGCCGAGCAGGGCTTTCCGGTATCGCCTCGCTTGCACGCGCTGCTGGCCGGCAACAAGGCGCTGCCGAAGCAGCCGGCCGCCGCGGCCTATTTCTACGCGCCCGACGGCCAGCCCTGGCCGGTGGGGCATGTGCTGAAGAATCCCGAGTTCGCCCAAACGCTGCGCGAGATCGCGGCGCGCGGCGCCGACGCCTTCTACCGTGGCGCGATCGCGCGCGATATCGTCGCGGCCGTGCACGGTCACGCCAAGCCCGGCGATCTGAGTCTGGACGACCTGGCGGGCTATCAGGCCAAGCGTCGCGAGCCGGTCTGCGGCGCGTACCGGGGCTACGAGCTGTGCGGCATGGCGCCGCCCAGCAGCGGTCCGCTGGCGGTGTTGCAGATGCTGGGCGAGCTGGAGCAGTACCCCATGTCCCGCTACGCGCCCAATAGCGCGCAGGCCGTGCACTACTTCGCGGAGGCCGGCAGGCTGGCCTTCGCGGACCGCGATTTCTACGTGGCGGATCCCGACTTCGTGAAGGTGCCGGTGCGCGCGCTGCTCGATCCCGCCTATCTGCGCGCGCGCGGCGCGCTGATCCAGCCGGACCGCAGCATGAAGGTCGCGCTGCCCGGCGACCCCGAGGGCAAGCTGCTGGGCCTGGGCCGCGACGCGGCGCTGGAACAGCCGTCCACCAGTCACCTGGTGGCGGTCGACGCGCGCGGCGACGCGATCAGCATGACCACCACCATCGAGAACGAGTTCGGCAGCAAGATCTTCGTGCGCGGCTTCCTGCTTAACAACGAGATGACCGATTTCTCGTCGGCGTTCAAGGATCCCGAGGGCCGGCTTGTGGCCAACCGCATCGAACCGGGCAAGCGCCCGCGCAGCGCCATGGCGCCCATGATCGTGCTGCGCGACGGCAAGCCTTACATGGTGGTCGGCTCGCCGGGCGGCAGTGCCATCATCAACTACGTGGCCAAGACGCTGGTGGGCGTGCTGGATTGGGGCCTGGACATCCAGGCCGCGATCTCGCTGCCCAACATGGGCAGCCGCAACAAGGACACCGAGCTGGAAAAGGGCACGGCGCTGGAGGCGTTGGCGCCCGCGCTGGAAGCGATGGGGCATCCGCTGCGCATCACCGAGTTTCCCAGCGGCATCCACGGCATCGTGATCGGACCGGACGGCTTGCAGGGCGGCGCGGATCCGCGCCGCGAAGGCCTGGCGCAGGGCGGCTAGGCGCGCCGCGCACGCGGCCCTACGCCGTGTCGCCAGCTCGATCCGCTAGCCGGCCTCTGGTTCCAGGCCGCCCAGCGCCGGCGGCAGCCTGCGCAGCCTGGCGGGCGTGCGCGACAGCTTGATCGGCGAGCCCACGCCCCGGTAGTCGCCCTGTTCCAGCAGCATGCCGCGATGGCGGGTATGCGGATGGGCCAGGGCCTGGTCCACGGTCTGCACGGCGGCGGCGGGCACGCCCGCGCGCAGCAGCCGGTCCGCCAGCGCAGCGGCCTCGTGCGTCGCCAGCAGCGCCGACAGGGCGTCGCGCAAGGACTGGCGGTTGGCCAGCCGGTCGGCGTTGGCCGCGTAGCGCGGGTCTCGCGCCAGTTCGGGCGCGCCCAGCGCGGTGGCCAACTGCGCGAACTGGCGGTTGTTGCCCACGGCCAGGAAGATCGGGCCGCTGGCGGTGGGCAGCGTTTCATAGGGCGCGATGTTGGGATGCGCATTGCCGCTGCGGGCCGGCGCCTTGCCGCTGTAGAAATAGTTGGGCGCGTGCGGGTGCAGCAGCGACAGCGCGCAGTCGTACAGCGTGATGTCCAGGAACTGCCCCAGGCCGCTGCGCGCGCGCTCGTTCAGCGCCAGCAGCACCGCCACGGCCGCGTTCAGGCCGGTGACCATGTCCACCACGGGCAGGCCGACGCGGGTGGCTTCGCCATCGGCCTCGCCATTCACGCTCATCAGGCCGCACATGGCCTGGGCGCAGGCGTCGTAGCCCGGCAGGCCGCCCAGCGGCCCGTCGGCGCCGAAGCCGCTGACGCGGCAATGGATCAGCTTCGGGAACGCCTGGCTCAGCGTCTCGTAGCCCAAGCCCCATTTCTCCAGCGTGCCGGGCTTGAAGTTCTCGACCAGCACGTCGGCGTCGGCCAGCAGCGCGCGCAGCAGCTCCTGGCCCGCCGGCAGCGACAGATCCAGCGCCATGCCGCGCTTGTTGCGGTTCACGCCGATGAAGTAGGACGCCGTCTCGCCCAGGAACGGCGGCCCCCAGCCCCGAGTTTCGTCGCCGCCCGGCGGCTCGATCTTGAGCACGTCGGCGCCGTGGTCGGCAAGAATCTGCGTGCAATACGGACCGCCCAGCACGCGGGACAGGTCGATCACCGTGCAGCCGGCAAGCGCGCCGGCGTCGGAAAGCTTGGGGAACATAGGTACTCGCTGGTTCGTGGTCAGTGTTGCTTCCCTGGGGAGCAGATGCGTCATGCGCCTGCCGCCACACCCCCGGCGCTCCGCACCCAACGGCTGTCCCAAGATCGGGGCAGCGCGGATCCGGCTCCGCCGGTCCGCAGCTGCGCCCCCTGGGGGGAAGCGCGCAGCGCTCGGGGGGGCTCAATCTATAGAGACGTTGGCGCTTTTGATCAGCGCGCGCCATTTGGGCACTTCCTCGGCGATGAAGCCCGTCAGCGCGGCCGGACTCTGGTCCTGCGCCGCAACGATGCCCTGGCTTTGCAGCGCCTGTTTCACGTCGGGGTCCGCCAGCGCCGCGCGGAACGCCTGGTTGAGCTGGTTCACCGTCGCGGCCGGCGTGTCCTTGGGCGCCACGATGCCGAAGAACACGCTGACGTCATAGCCATTCAGCCCCTGTTCCGAAATGGTGGGCAGGTCGGGCAGCGCGTCCGAGCGCTGCGCGCTGGCCAGGCCGATGGCGCGCAGCTTGCCGGCCTTGATGTGGGGCAGCGCCGTCAGGATGTCGGTGAAGGACATGGATACCTGGCCGCCAAGCAGGTCGTTCAGCGCCGGGCCGGTGCCCTTGTACGGGATGTGCATGATCTGCGTGCCGGCCATCTGGTTGAACAGGATGCCGGCCAGGTGCGAGGACGCGCCATTGCCCGACGAGGCGTAGCTGAGCTTGTCCGGGTGCTGCTTGGCGTAGGCGATCAGCTCCTGCACGTTGGTCGCCGGCACCGAGGGGTGGACCACCAGGATGTTGGGCAGGTGGCCGATGCGGATGACGGGCGCGAAGCTTTTCTCGGGGTCATAGCCCTGGTTCTTGTACAGGCTGATGTTGATCGCCAGCGGGCCGGAGGTGCCGAACAGGATGGTGTAGCCGTCGGGCTTGGCGTGCGCCACATATTCCGAGCCGATGTTGCCGCCGGCGCCGGCGCGGTTCTCGACGATGACGTTCTGGTTCAGCGGCTGCCTGAGCTTTTCGGCCAGGCGGCGCGCCATCGCGTCGGTCGGGCCGCCGGGCGGGAAGGGCACGACCAGCGTGACGGGACGCGTGGGGTAGGCGTCGGCGGCGGACGCTGGCGCGGCGGCGGTGAGCGTGGCGGTGGCCAGCAGCAGCGGGATGAGCAGGCGTTTCATGGTTGTCTCCATTGTGGTGGCGCGCCGGCTGTGCCGCCGGCGTCGTGGGCGCGCGGTGCTACAGCGCGTATTGCAGGATGGCGGCGCAGTCGGCGCTTTCGTTCGCGGGCGCCGAATACGGGTCGCGCGCGGCCAGGCGATGCCGCAACACCAGGTCGGCCAGGACCGCGCGCGTTTCCAGGCCCGGCTCGCGGGCTTCCCGGCGCAGGGCGGCGATGGACACGGCGTGATACAGCAGCGTCGCCGCCTGCCGCGCCAGTTCCGCGCGGTTGCCCTCGGCCGCCATGGCGGCGAACGCGAAGCTGCGCTCGATGGCGTCCTGCTGCGTGGCGGCCAGCGCGTCCGTGCAAGGCACGCCTTCGGCCAGCAGCTGGTCGACGTGGCGACGCAGGGCCGGCAGCGAGTTTTCGCGGTTGATGGCGCGCAGCACGTCCAGCGCGACGATGTTGCTGGTGCCTTCCCAGATCGAGCCCAGGTGTGCGTCGCGCACCAGGCGCGGCTCGGTCCATTCCTCGATGTAGCCGCAACCGCCGCGTACCTCCATCGCGTCGCCGGTGACCTTGCGCGCATCACGGCAGGCGCGGAACTTGATCAGCGGCGTCAGGATGCGCGCCAGCGCCGGGTCCGCGCGGCCCTGGTCGGCCTCGGCCAGCGCGCGCGCCGTCTGGAACATCACGCTGCGGGCCTGTTCGGCCCAGACCGTCATCTTGGCCAGCTGGCGGCGCATCAGCGGCATGTCGATCAGGCGCTGGCCGAAGGCGCGGCGCTGCTGCGAGAAGTAGACCGCCTCGGTGACGGCGCGGCGCATCAGGCCGGCCGCGCGCATGCCATTGGACAGGCGCGAGTTGTTGATCATGTCGGCCATCTGCTTGAAGCCACGGCCGCGCTCGCCCACCAGCCAGGCGGTGGCGCCTTCCAGGCGGATCTCGCCGCTGGCCATTGAGCGGGTGCCGAGCTTGTCCTTCAACCGCAGGATGCGGTAGCGGTTGCGGCTGCCGTCGTCCAGCTCGCGCGGCAGCAGGAACAGCGACACGCCCTTCAGGCCGGGCTGCGTCTCGCTGCGCGCCAGCACCATGGCGAAGCCGGCGTCGGGGTTGGAGCAGAACCACTTGTCGCCGCTAAGACGCCAGCTGCCGTCCGGCCGCGCCTCGGCCACGACCTCGGTGGCGCTGACATCGGAGCCCGCGCCCTGCTCGGTCATGAACATGGCGCCCTGGCGCAGGCTGTCGAAGTCCAGGCTCGTGACCTGCGGCAGCACCTTGTCGACGAGTTCCGGCGCGCCGAACTTGCGCAGCGTGCGCGCCAGCGAATCGGTCATGCTGACCGGGCAGCACAGGCCGAACTCGGCCTGCACGAACAGATGGCTGAGCGCGTACTTGGCCGCCGCCGGCATGGGCTCGGGCCAGCCCAGCGCGCCGCCGCGATGCGACAGCGCGGCCAGGCCGAATTCGCTGTAGGCCAGGCGCTCCAGCTCGACGTAGGCCGGGTGCTTGTCGATGCGGGATTCGTCGGCCCCGGCGCGGTTGCGCACCGACAGCGTGGGCGGATGCCTGTCGGCGTCGGCGGCCAGCTCGTCCATGCGGCCGCCGGCCAGCGCGCCCAGCCGGTCCAGGTGCGGCAGCAGGTGCGCGTGCAGCGCCGCAGGCAGGTACAGGCGGCTGAGCGCGGCCGCGTAGGGATCGGCGCGAAACAGGTTCAGGCCGCGCGAATCGGGCACGGGCGTGGCGGCGGTCGGCGGGGCAGGCATGGCGGTGTCCTTGGGGCGGTCCTGGGCAGCGGAGGGATGCTGCATGGTGCGCGGCTGGATTAATCTATGCAAATACTTGATTTGTCTGGATTGATCCAAAAAAAATATTGATGATGGGAGACAGGCGATGGACCTGGAACCGCGCCTCTTGCGCTATTTCATCGCCGTGGCCGAGGAGCGGCATTTCGGCCGTGCGGCGGCGCGGCTGCATATTTCCCAGCCGCCGCTCAGCTATGCCATCCGCCAGCTGGAGCAGGGCGTGGGGGCGCGCCTGCTGGAGCGCACCAGCCGCCAGGTGGCGCTGACCGAGGCGGGCAAGGTGCTGTACCGCGAGGCTCAGGCGCTGCTGCGGCAGGCCGAGGACGTGCGCGTGCTGGTGCGGCGCGTCGATGCCGGGCTGCGCGGGCGGCTGCGCATCGGCTTCGTCGGTTCGATGCTGTACCGGGGCCTGCCGGCGCTGTTGGCGGCCATGCGGGCCGAGCTGCCGGAGGTGGAGCACGTGCTGGCCGAGCTGAATTCCCATGACCAGATCGAGGCCGTGCATCGCGGCGAGCTGGACCTGGGCTTCATCCACGCCAACCCGTTACCCGAAGGCGTGCAGGCGCAGGACCTGGTGGCGGAACCCTTCGTCGTCTGCCTGCCGTCCGGCCATGCGCTGGCGCGGCGCGGCAGCCTGGCGCTGGTCGAGCTGGCCGGCGAGGACTTCGTGTTCTTCGCGCGCGCGGCCTCGCCCAGCTATTACGAGACGGTGCTGTCGCTGTGCGTGACGGCCGGCTTCACGCCGCTGGTGCGGCACGAGGTGCGTCACTGGCTGAGCGTGGCCGCGCTGGTGTCGCAGGGGCTGGGGGTGGCGATCGTGCCGGCCTGCCTGTCGCGCAGCGGGCTGGCCGGCACGCGCTTCATCGGCTTCGAGCACGAGGCGCGCTCGGTCAGTCAGGCGATCTGGCCGGCCGGGGGCCGCACGCCGTTGCAGGAAAGCGCGATGCGGCTGGTGATGGCGCGCATGCCGACGTTGCGGCCTGAAGCGGGCTAGGGCAGGGCCGGAAGGGCAAGGCCGCCGCCGGCCGGATCCGCGCGATCAGCGGAAGACGACGGTCTTGTTGCGGTTCAGCAGGATGCGGTGCTCGACGTGGCTGCGCACCGCGCGCGACAGCACCAGCGATTCGATGTCGCTGCCCACCTGGGTCAGATCGGCGGCCGTCATGGTGTGGTCCACGCGTTCGATGTCCTGGTCGATGATGGGGCCTTCGTCCAGGTCCGAGGTCACGTAGTGGGCCGTCGCGCCGATGATCTTCACGCCGCGCGCGTGCGCCTGGTGATAGGGGCGCGCGCCCTTGAAGCTGGGCAGGAAGCTGTGGTGGATGTTGATGGCGCGGCCGTTCAGCGCGCGGCACATGTCCGCCGACAGGATCTGCATGTAGCGGGCCAGCACCACCAGGTCGATGTGCTCGCGGGCCGCCAGGTCCAGCACCTGCTGTTCTTGCTGCGCCTTGGTGTCGGGCGTGACGGGCAGGTGGTGGAAGGGGATGCCGTAGGTGGCCGCCAGCGGCGCGTAGTCGTTGTGGTTGGAGACGATGGCCGCGACTTCGGCGCGCAGCTGGCCGCTGTGCACGCGGAACAGCAGGTCGTTCAGGCAGTGGCCCTGCTTGCTGACCATGATCAGCAGGCGCGCCTTGCGGCGGGCGTCGTGCAGCTGCAGGTCCATGCCGAACTCGGCCGACAGCGTGTCCAGGCGCGCGCGCAGCGCATCGGGCTGGATGTCCGACGGCAGGTCGAAGTGCACGCGCAGGAAGAAGCGGCCGGTTTCGTCGTCGCCGAATTGCTGGGAATCCAGGATGTTGCAGCCCAGTTCGAACAACAAACCGCTGACGCGATACACGATGCCCGTGCGGTCGGGGCAGGACAGGGTCAGGATGTAGTCGTTGTGCTGCATGGTCTGGAGGATGCGTGGATGGAAGGAAGGTCGGATCAGGCGGCGGCCAGGCGCGCCAGGGTTTCGTCGGCCAGGGCCAGGCTGGACGTCAGGCCGGGGGATTCTATGCCGAACAGATTGACCAGGCCGGGCACGCCGTGGTCGGCGGGGCCGGCGATCATGAAATCGGCGGCCGGCTCGCGCGGGCCGGAGATCTTCGGGCGGATGCCAGTGTAGCCGGGCGCCAGCGCGTGGTCGGGCAGGGCGGGCCAGTAGCTGCGCACCGCCTCGTAGAACACGTCGGCGCGGGCCGGGTCCAGGGTGTAGTCCTCGCTGTCGACCCACTCGGTGTCGGGACCGAACTTGGCCTGACCGCCCAGGTCCAGCGTCAGGTGCACGCCCAGGCCGGCGTGCTGCGGAACGGGGTAGATCAGCCGCGAGAACGGCGCGCGGCCGGATAGCGTGAAATAGCTGCCCTTGCACAGGTAGCTGGCGGGGATGCTGGCGGCCGGCACGCCGTCGATGCGGCGCGCCAGCGCCGGCGCCCGCAGGCCGGCCGCGTTGATCAGGATGTTGCAGCTCAGGCGCATCGCGTCGGCGCCGCCGAATCGCAGCTCGAAGCCGCCCTCGGGCCGCACGCGCCCGGATTCCAGCGGCGTGTGGAACACGCACTGCGCGCCGGCGTTCTCGGCGTCGCCCTGGTAGGACAGCATCAGGGCATGGCTGTCGACGATGCCGGTGGATGGCGACAGCAGCGCGGCGGTGCAGCGCAGCGCCGGTTCCAGACGCATGGCCTCTTCGCCGGAAATGTATTGCAGGTCGTCCACGCCGTTGGCGCGCGCGCGCCGGGCGATGTCCTCCAGCTGGGCCGCCTGGGCCGTGTCGGTGGCCACGATCAGCTTGCCCAGGCGCTTGTGCGGCACGCCGCGCTCGGCGCAATAGGCGTAGAGCAGATGCTTGCCGCGCACGCACAGCCGGGCTTTCAGGCTGCCGGCCGGGTAATAGATGCCGGCGTGTATGACTTCGGAGTTGCGCGAGCTGGTGCCGGTGCCGATGGCCTCGGTGGCTTCTGCCACCAGCACCTCGCGTCCGCGCAGCGCCAGGGCCCGCGCGATCGCCAGGCCGACCACGCCCGCGCCGATCACGACGCAGTCGATGTCGGCGCTCATCGGCGGGCTCCGGCGGCGGACAATGCCTGTGCGCGAGAGCGGCGGGTCGTCATGGCGTTTTCCTGGCGGCGTGGGCGCCGGCGGGGGTGAGGTCGAAGCCGCCGGCATGGAAGACCAGCGGCGGCTCGCCGCTGTGGCCGCAGCGCTCGACTTCGCCGACCATGATGACGTGATCGCCTTCGACGTAGCGGCTGCGGTTGTGGCATTCGAACCAGGCGGCGCAGCCGCCGTCCAGCATCGGCGTGCCGCCCGGCGCCCGCGCCACGGTCAGGCCGTTGAAGCGGTCGGGCGTCCTGCCGGTGGCGAAGCGGCGCGCCAGCGCGATCTGGTGGGCGCTCAGCACATTGACGACGTAGCGATCGCAGCGCTCGAAGGCTTCCCGCGACGACGAGCCGCCGGACAGGCTCCACAGCACCAGCGGCGGATTCAGCGACACCGAATTGAAGGAGCTGACCGTCAGCCCGATGGGCGCGCCATCGGCGTCGGCGGCGGTGACCACCGTCACGCCGGTGGCGTAGCGTCCCAGCGCGGTGCGGAAAAAGGCGGCGTCGAAGTCAGGCTTGGAAACAGTCATGTAAGTTCACGGCGGCGCCACCCTTATCGGGGCAGCGCGGATCCGGCTCCGCCGGTCCGCAGCTGCGCCCCTGGGGGAAGCGCGCAGCGCTCGGGGGGGCCTCTACGGCGATAGGCGTTCGATCTTCCAGCCGGCGCCGTCGGGGACGTAGCGCAGGCGGTCGTGCAGGCGCGACGGGCGGCCTTGCCAGAATTCGAACGCGGTGGGTTTCAGGCGGTAGCCGCCCCAGTGCGGCGGGCGCGGCGGCTGGTCGCCGTAGCGGGCGCGGAATTCCTGCTCGCGGGCTTCCAGTTCTTCGCGGGTGATGGGCTGGCTCTGGCGCGAGGCCCAGGCGCCGATCCGCGAGCCGGCGGGCCGGCTGTGGTAGTAGGCGTCGGATTCCTCGGCCGCGACCTTTTCCACCACGCCCTCGATGCGCACCTGGCGTTCCAGCGGCTGCCAGAAGAACAGCAGGCAGGCGCGCGGCTCGGCCAGCAGGTCCGTGCCCTTGCGCGATTCGTAGTTGGTGAAGAAGGTGAAGCCCTGCTCATCGTAGCCCTTGATCAGGACGATGCGCGCGCTGGGCTGGCCGCTGGCGTCGACCGTGGCCAGCGTCATGGCATTGGGTTCGGGCACCTTGGCGGCCTGGGCCTCGTCGAACCAGCGGGAAAACTGTTCCAGCGGCGAAGCGCTGGCCTGGCTTTCCAGCAAGACGTTTTTTTCGTAGCTTTGACGCAGATCGGAGACGGACATGGGACTTTGATTCAGCGTTGATGACAGGGAGTTTATACCGCCCGGGCGGGCGCTCCCCTATTGACCCTGCGCAGGGCTTGCTCATATCGGGCGCAGGCGGGAGCCGGCCTGTCCGGCGCCTGTTGCCGGAACGCGTCGCGCCGGCGTGCCCTGCCCGCCGTCAGGCCGTCTCGGGCAGCGCGTGGCTGTCGGCTTCCAGGCGGCGGGCGATGGCATCCAGCCGGGAATCATGGATGCCCGCCGCGCGCAGCGCCTGGGCGGTCTGCACCACGTACTCGGTGCAAGGGCCGTAGCGGCCGGAGGCCCGGCGCACGATGGCCAGCAGTTCCGGCTCGGGCAGGGCGCGGATGTAGGCCGGGTTGTCGCGGTTCATGACGAAGACCAGGGCACGGACCTGTCCGGCCTCGGTGCTGCAGTTGATCCAGCGCGGCAGATAGGCGCCGGTGGACATCTCGCGGTCCCACAGCGCCGGGAAATAGTCGGGCACCTGGTCGCCGGCCAGCCGGTAGGCCACGCCGCGGCAGGAGCCGCCCCGGTCCAGGCCGAACACCAATCCGGGGCATTCCGGCGTGCCCCGATTGACCCGGGACCACAGGCACAGCGCCCGGTGATGGCCGTGCAGCGTGGCCAGCCGCCGTTCCTCGAAGGCGAAATCCGGGCGCCAGATCAGCGAGCCGTAGCCATAGACCCACACGTCCTCGCCCTTGCGCCAGTGGCGCAACGCCTCGTCCAGCGAGGCCTGGCGCTCTTCACGGGTCCAGAGCCGGAAAGGCAGGCTGGCGCCGGAAACGCCGGCGTCTTGGGTGGCGGGGGACTGCATGGTTACGGTTTGGCGTCGGTTTCGAGCGGCGGATTGCGGTTCGCCCAGCCTCCCGCCATCAGGGCCACCGAATAGGCCCAGAACAGCGGCGCGACCCCGATCACCGAGCCGAGCGCGCCGAACGTGAGCGGCAGCGACACCTGGGATCCGTTGATCAGCGCCATGCGCAGGCCCACGGCTTCGGCCGCGCGGCCGGGCGGGGAGTGCTGGTGCAGCAATGCAAGCATACTCGGTTGGCAGCATCCCAGCGCAAGCCCCAGGATGAATGACAGCACGATCAGCACGCTAACGTCGCTGAACAGCGGGTAAAGCAGGAAGTCCACGGCCGCCGTGGCCATGGCCGCGCGCACCAGGGTCCAGGAACGGACCCGGCGCTGGATCAGCGGCAATACCAGCCGGATGACGAAGGTTGCCGCCGCGAACGACGCCAATATGATGCCGATGGTGGTGGCCGACAGACCGATCGCCACGCCGAAGATGGGCACCACGAACAGATGCGTGTCCCAGGCGCCGGACAGGATGGTGTTGACCATCAGGATGCGGCGCAGGGCCGGCACCGCCAACAGTTCGGTCACGCGGCGGCGCTCGGCTTCCTTGGCGCCGGCCAGCAGCTGGGAGTTGATCGCGGCGAGCTGGCGCCGCAGCAGGTACAGGCCGCCAGCCGACAGCAGCGGACCCAGCGTCAGCAGCCCGAAGGCCAGCCGCGTGCCCAGATGGTCGATCGCCAGCCCCGCGATCAGCGGCCCGGAAAAGCCCGAGCCGGCCAGCGCCAGCGACATCAGGGAGAAGTTGCGCAGCCGTTGCGTGGGTTCGGCGTGGCCGAGCAGGTCCTGGGTGGCGACCTGGTGCAGCATGAAGCCGATGCCAATCGAACAGGAGGCGATCAGCAGCGCCGCCTGGGTCTGGGAAATGAAGGGCAGCGCCGTGCCGACGGCGACCAGCGCCGTGCCGATGATCAGCGGGCGCTGCACGCCGACCCGGTCCACCCAGCGGCCGGCGCGTACCGAGAACAGCATGGGCAGCACGGCGAACACCGCCACCAGCGTGCCGACCTTGAAGGTCGACAAGCCCATCTGCAGCGCGGTCAGGGACACGGTGATGCGCCCGCCGGTCAGGGCCACATGGTTCATCATGGCCAGCAGGCAAAGCAGCGCCGCCCCGGAAAATTCCGGGGAAACAGGCTTGGAGGAGGGGGAGCGATGAGAGGTAGACACGGCGTAACTTGGATTCATTCTGTCGGCATCGTCGCGCTATGTCGAGGCGAGGATGTTTTGCGCTGCCGCAAATACTTTGTCAGATGCGTAACAAGTTAGGAGCCATCTAGCGGCCAAGTCGCGCCGTTAGGCGGCAGGTGCGCGCAAGATGGCGGCACGTTCGCGGCAAGGCCATGGGCCGCCGGGCCGCCAGGCGCGCCGTCCAGGCTGTATCGTTCTCGCAACGGAACAATCCGGCGGGGCCGGCGGCCCCGCAAAACAGGCCGGGCGGGCGGCTTTACCGATCTTCACCCTTTTGAGACACATTGCCGGTTCTTTGGATGCCCGATGTGTTTAGGATGTGGGGGACATAAGGAAGCCAGGATCAATGAACCGCAACGCCCACGCATCATCCGTTCCGCGCACCGCATGCGCCTGCCGTTCCCTGCCGGGGCGCGCCCTCCGTTCCGGGACGGCGGCAATATGAAGATGAAGCAGCCTCGCAGCAAGCTCGCGCGCTACGGCCTGATCGCCGGCGTCCTGCTGGTCGTGGCCTACGGCGTGCATGCGGCATTCCTGTCGTCTCCCCCGCCGCCGACCTTCGCGTCCGCCGAGGTCACCCGCGCCGACCTGGAGGACAGCGTGCTGGCCAGCGGCACCATCGACGCCATCGAGCGCGTCAGCGTCGGCGCCCAGGTGTCCGGCCAGCTCAAGTCGCTGAAGGTGGCGCTGGGCGATCGCGTCCAGAAGGGCCAGCTGGTCGCCGAGATCGACGACATGACCCAGCAGAACGAGCTGCGCAACAAGCAGGCCGCGCTGGAAATGCGCCGCGCCGCCCGCACGGCCAAGGTCGCCACGCTCAAGCAGTCCGAGCTGGCCTATCGCCGCCAGCGCCAGATGCTGGCGGCCGACGCCAGCTCGCGCGAGTCCTTCGAGTCGGCCGAGGCCACGCTGGCCGTGACGCGCGCCGAGATCGCCTCGCTGGACGCCCAGATCGTGCAGGCCGAGGTCGACGTGGACATCGCCAAGGTCAACCTGGGCTATACGCGCATCGTCTCGCCCATCGACGGGGTGGTGGTGGCCGTGATCACCAAGCAGGGACAGACCGTCAACTCTATGCAGAGCGCGCCCACGATCATCAAGGTCGCCAACGTGGCCACCATGACCATCAAGGCGCAGATCTCCGAGGCCGACGTCACCCGCGTCAAGCCCGGCCTGCCGGTGTACTTCACCATCCTGGGCGAGCCGGACGAGCGCTATCACGCCACGCTGCGCGCGGTGGAGCCGGCGCCGGACTCGATCCAGAAGGACGAGACGACGGCGTCACTGACGTCCGCCTCCGGCAGCGCGACCAGCGCGGCGATCTACTACAACGGCCTGTTCGACGTGCCCAATCCCGACGAGCGGCTGCGGATCTCCATGACGGCGCAGGTCTTCATCGTGCGCGGCGAGGCCAAGGACGCCATCGTGGTGCCGTCCTCGGCGCTGGGCAAGCGCGGCCAGGACGGGCGCTACGCCGTGCGCGTGGTCGGCAAGGACAACAAGACCGAGGAGCGCCAGGTGCGCATCGGCATGAACAACAATGTGCGCGCCGAGGTGCTGGAAGGGCTGCAGCCCGGCGAGCGCGTGGTCACGGTCGATTCGGTCGCGGCGGCCGATCCGGCGGCCGCGGGCCATTGATCATGGGCAGTCCCCTGATTTCCCTGTCTGGCGTGCGCCGGGAGTTCCCGGCGGGTGAGCAGACCATCGCGGTGCTCAAGAACGTCGACCTGACCATCGAGGCCGGCGAGATGGTGGCCATCGTTGGCGCGTCCGGCTCGGGCAAGTCCACGCTGATGAATATCCTGGGCTGCCTGGACCGCCCCACCAGCGGCGACTACCGCGTGAGCGGGCGCAGCACCGGCGAACTCGACCCCGACGAGCTGGCCGAATTGCGCCGCGAGCACTTCGGCTTCATCTTCCAGCGCTACCACCTGCTGGCGGACCTGAGCGCGACGGGCAACGTGGAAGTGCCGGCGGTCTACGCCGGCAAGCGGCGCGAGGCGCGCCACCAGCGCGCCGGCGAATTGCTCGGGCGCCTGGGCCTGGGCGACCGTACCGATCACCGCCCCGGCCAGCTGTCGGGCGGCCAGCAGCAGCGCGTCAGCATCGCGCGGGCGCTGATGAACGGCGGCGAGATCATCCTGGCCGACGAGCCGACCGGCGCGCTGGACACGCACACCGGCCAGGAAGTGCTGCGCATCCTGGAAGAGCTGAATGCCGCCGGCCACACCATCATCCTGGTCACGCACGACATGAACGTGGCCCGCCATGCCCAGCGCATCATCGAGATCAGCGACGGCGAGATCGTGTCCGACCGCCGCAATCCCGATGCGCCGCGGCGCGAGGCCGAGCGCGAGGCGCCTGCGGCCATGCCGCGCCGGCCCGGCTGGCAGGCTTACCTGGATCGCTGCGGCGAAGCGCTGCGCATGGCGCTGCTGGCCATGAACGCGCACCGGCTGCGCACCTCGCTGACCATGCTGGGCATCATCATCGGCATCGCCGCCGTGGTGTCGGTGGTGGCGCTGGGCGAGGGCTCGCGACGCAAGATCATGGACGACATCGCCGAGATCGGCACCAACACCGTCGAGGTCTTCCCCGGCAAGGACTTCGGCGACGAGAAGGCGGCGCAGATCCATACCCTGCTGCCGTCGGACGCCGACGCGCTGGCGCGCGAGAGCTACGTCGACAGCGTGACGCCGGAAGTCGGCACCACCAGCACGGTGCGCTATCGCAATGTCTCGGTCAACGGCTCGATCCAGGGCGTGGGCGAGCAGTTCTTCCGCGTGCGCGCATTCAAGCTGGCCCAGGGCAAGTTCTTCGACGAGACCGCCGTGGCGCGCCGCGCCCAGGAGGTCGTGATCGACGACAGCACGCGCCGCAAGCTGTTCGGCTCGCATACCGACCCGATCGGCCAGGTGATCTTCCTGGGCTCGATGCCGGCGCGCGTGATCGGCGTGACGCAGAAAAAGGACACGGTATTCGGCAGCAACGAGACGCTGAACGTCTGGATTCCCTACACCACGGCGCTGTCGCGCGTGCTGGGCCAGCGCCATCTGCGCAGCATCACGGTGCGGGTCAAGGACGACGTGCCGCCGGTCGCCGCCGAGAAGGCCATCGTGCAGGTGCTGACGCGCCGGCACGTGACCAAGGATTTCTTCGTGTTCAACACGGACGCCGTGCGCAAGACCATCGAGCGCACCACGGCGACCATGACGCTGCTGGTGTCCATGATCGCGCTGATTTCGCTGATGGTCGGCGGCATCGGCGTCATGAACATCATGCTGGTGTCCGTTACCGAGCGCACCCGCGAGATCGGCGTGCGCATGGCGGTCGGCGCGCGGCGCGGCGACATCATGCAGCAGTTCCTGATCGAGGCCGTGCTGGTCTGCCTGATCGGCGGCATGGTCGGCATCGCGCTGTCGCTGGGGCTGGGCGTGCTGGTGTCCAAGGCCACGGGCGGCTCGTTCCGCATGATTTATTCCTCGGCGTCGATGGTGGCGGCGTTCACCTGCTCCACCCTGATCGGCGTGTTGTTCGGCTACCTGCCGGCGCGCAACGCGGCGCGCCTGGACCCCGTAGAGGCCCTGGCCCGGGAATGAGGACGATGAGAGTTTCCATGATGCACAAACCGGCGGCGTTGGCGCTGCTGCTGGCCCTGTCGGGTTGTGGCGGCCTGCTGCGCACCGACTACCAGCGACCCGAGGTCCGGGAACCCGCGGCCTGGACGCGGGCGTCGGGTGAGTCCGCCGCTGGCGCGCTGGCCGAGGGCGGCGCCTGGTGGCGCAATTTCAACGATCCCGAACTGAACCGGCTGGTCGAGCTGGCGCTGGCGCGCAACAACGACCTGGCTGCCGCCGCGATCCGGCTACGGCGCGCGCAGTATCAGGCCGGCCTGGCCGAGGACAAGCTGATCCCGCAACCGGGCGCGTCCGCCAAGCTGAGTCAAAACCGCAACCTGTACGGGGACCGGGCCATCTCTCGAAGCAATGGCGTCGAGCTGACCGTCAGCTATGAAGTCGATCTGTGGGGCAAGCTGTCGCGCCAGCGCGATGCCGCGCAATGGGAGGCGCTGGCTACCGGACAGGACCGCGAATCGACGGCGCTTTCGTTGGTTGGCACCACCGCCACGTTGTATTGGCGGACGGCGTTCATCAATCAGCGCATCTCCACCAGCGAAGAGAGCATCGCCTATGCCCGCCGCACTCAAGACCTGGTGCGTGCGCAGTATCGGGCGGGCGGCGCGTCGGCGCTTGAGCTGGCTGAGGCGGAGCAGGCCGTGGCTAGCCAGCAGGCCGCGCATGCCTTGCTGGTGCAGCAACGCGTGGAATTCACCAATTCGCTGACGATACTGTTTGACGGCCCGCCCGATCGCAGCATGGCCGACCCGACTCGCCTCCCACGGTACCCGCTGCCCGAGGCGCGCGCCGGCGTGCCCGCCGATCTGCTGGGCCGCCGCCCTGATCTGCGCGCGGCGGAGTTGCGCCTGCGCGAAGCGCTGGCGAACGTGGATGCCAGCCGCGCCAGCCTTTATCCGCCCGTGACATTGACAGGCGCGATAGGCAGCGCGAGCCCGACCCTGTCGAATATGCTGCAAAACCCGGTCGCCTCGCTGGGTGTGGGGCTGACGCTGCCGTTCCTGCAATGGAATCAGATGCAGCTGAACATCAAGATTTCCAAGACAAACTACGAAGAGCGAGTCGTCAAATTCCGCCAGGCGTTGTATCAGGCGATGGCGGATGTGGAAACCGCATTGTCCAACCGCACGCAGCTGCGCTTGCAGGCCGAACAACTGGAGGCGTCCTTGCACGCCGCGCGCGAGGCCGAGCGCCTGTACGAGGTGAGATACCGCGCGGGTGCGGTGCCGCTGAAGGACTGGCTCGACGCGCAGGAAAAGCGCCGCACGGCGGAGATTGCCAGGGACGAAAATCAGTTGAACCGCCTGGTGAACCAGGTGACGGTTTACCAGGCGCTCGGCGGAGACGACGTCTAGGCCTGAGCCGGGACGCGCTCCGCCGGGAATCCCACAGGCGGATTTACTCCCATTCCACGTAGATCATGTGGTTGCCCGTATACGTGGGCTGGGCGGGGTAGGTGCCGCCATTGAGCTTGACCCGGACGATGAAGGAGCTGGAGGCCTTGTAGCCACCGAAGTGAGTCGTGCGGGACTGGAGATTCTTGGAGACGTCAAAGCAGCGCGACGTGCCCGGCAGCATGCAAATTTCGTAGGTCGCGCTGGTATTGCCGTTGCCGTACGGGCTCAGGTCCCACGACAGATACGTGATGACCGCGTTGGCCGGCGGCGTGTAGGACGCGAAGAAATTGGAGCTGTTGACGTAGGTGTTGGGAGTGTTGACGACGGGGGCCGGATTCAACATCACCCAATTGCCGGCGGAGGCAGGCAGGGAAACGCCTGCAAAAAGGATGCCAAGCGAGAGTGCGACGATTTTCTTCATTCTATATTCCAGTTGCTAGTTTATAGGTGAGGCGCGCAAATGCAGGAACATCGTCCGATATCCAGATGCTGCCTGGCGTATGCGGTTGCGGTATTCCTCAATTGATAACGGCGCTTATCTGGAATTATTTAGATCGCACGGCAATATTAAATGGGTCAGTAATTTTTTTGGATTATTCAATGTGCTCAGTCGACAATATGTTCTCGCATGGTGCTAAGCGCCGCCGCGATTAACGTCTCGTTCATTCGGCGTCATCGGGTACTTCGACGTAGCCGGCAGGAACGCCGAATACTTCGACGCCCGCGGTAGTAGCCCGTCCTGCCGTCACGGCGATCCGGCGGCCTGGCTGTTCCGCGGTGTCGCGGTGAACCACCGTCAGGTCGTCGCCAATGCGGGCCAGCGCTGCAGCGGGCACGACCACGGCCTGATCGTTCCGGTAGGTGATGATCGACAGCCGGGCGCTCATTCCCAGCCGTACCTTAGCTTGCTGCTCGATGGTCAAGAGGGGAAGGCTCACGGTGACCAGGTACGAGGCGCCAACGCCCTGCGTGTCGTTGGTGATGGACTGCCGGCCCACTGCCGAGATGCTTCCTTGCAGGACAAGGCCCTCGAAGCCATCGCCGCTGACTTCCACGGGCAGTCCCTCTCGCAGTTGATTGACGTCCGCTTCGTCGACCTTGGCGATCGCCTTCAGGTGTTCGACGCTGGCCAGGCCAATGAGCGGTTGGCCGGGCGTGACGCGGGAGCCGACCTGGACCGGCGCCATCGGCGCGGCGGTCGCGGGGCCGGGCACGTTCACCGCGACGCCGGCAAAGGGAGCCTTGATCGTGCGCCGTTCGCGGGCAGCCGCCAGATCGCCATGTTTGGCGGTGGCGTTGGTCAATTCCATATCGGCAATCTGGAGGTTCTCGCCCTGGCCGCGCGCCAGCGTGCTTGTCAGTTCGGCCTGCGCCGACGCCAGGTCCAGCCGCTGTTGCCTCGCCTGCTGGTCCAGCGCGTCGACTTCCATGCGAGGCACGATGCCGCGATCCAGTAGGCTTCTGGTTTCGGCCAGCTTGCGTTCGGTATCGGCCAGGCCCATGCGCGCCGTCGCCACGGCGCGCCGTGCGCGGCCCACTTCCTGGCCACTCTCCCAGCTTGCGAGATCCTGGACGGCGCGCTTCGCCTTCAACAGCTCCGCCAGCGCCTGGCGCACCTGCACGTCCAGCTGGGCGGTGTCCAGGGTGTACAGGAGCTGATCGCGCTCCACACGCTGTCCCACCGTGATCCGCTTGTCCTGGATGGTGCCGTCGAAGGGGGCGCTGACGGTCAGAGTCATGTCCGCCTCCAGCCGTCCGACCAAGCCCAGGCGCAGGGTCAACGGTTCGGGCCGGACCAGTTGCCAATGCGTTCCGGGCGCGGTTGCCGGGAGGGCCGGGCGCCAGGGCGACCAGGCGGCCAAGGCGAGTCCGCAGAGTGCCGCGGCGGCGGCACCGATCGCGGCGGTTCGTTGCCAGTCGAATCGAGACTTAGTCATTGAGTGCGATATCCCAGCTCTTCAACGTCATGCCCAGCCGCTGATCCAATTCCGTCTGCGCATTCAGATAACCAATCAGGGCGTTCAACCGCGCATTTTCGGCGTTGCGCAGGTCGGTTTCAAAGCTGAGCACCTGAAAGTTGCTGGAGCGGCCCGCCTGGAGCTTCTCGCGTTCAAACTCCAGTTTCTTTCTCGACAGGTCGCGTGCGCGCCCGGCAATCTCGTACTGTCGCCAGCGCGACCGTACATCGCGGATCGCATTTGCCACCTCGCGCTCCAGTTGCTGTTGCGCTTCCTTGATGCGGACAGCCTGGGTGTCCACGTTGACTTTCGCCTGCACTTCGCCTTGGCGCGTGGCGGGGTTGCCGATGGGAACCTCGATCTGAATGCCGGCATAGCTTTGCCAATTCCGATTGGCGCGGCCCTCGTATCCTCCACTGAACTGGTCCCGCGCCTGATTCGCGCCGCCCACCAACGAGACATCCCACAGGCTGTTGTTGCGCGCCACAGTCAGATTGATTTCCGCCTGCTCTCCCGCGATGACCTGGCTGAGATAGTCCGGTTGGTGTTCCAGTGCGAGTCGCTGCGCTTCCAGCTCGTTGATCTGCAAGGGTTCTGCTTTCGGGGTGTCGCTGGCCTTGACGGGATTGCTCAAATCGAGCGCGAGCAATTGCAGCAACGCCAGCCGGCTTGCCTCCACCTGATTGCGAGCTTCTTCCACCCCCAGTTCCTGATTCGCGGTGTCCGCCTCTGTCTGGATGATCTCGAATTGCGCCATGCGGCCGGCGGCGATCAGCGCCTTGTTGATGTCCAGCAGTTGCCGGGACCTGGCCAGGGAATCGCTGGCGATGGTCAATTGTTCCTGGGTGCGCAGCAGGTCGCGATACGCAAGGATGATGCGGGTGACCGTCCGGGAAACCGTGGCCTGCAGCCCCAGCCGATTGTTCTGTTCCATCAGGCGCGCCAGCCGGACGGGCGCGGTTGCCACGTCGTGGCCCGCGCCGCGTAGCAAGGGCTGTATTACGGTGAAGGTCACGCCGTTCCTGCGCTGATTGCCGTACCGGTCGGAGCGATTGATCTGGGAGTTCCAGCTCAGGCTGAATTGCGTGCCGATCGGGCTGACCATGCGGGCGACCGGCGCGATCACGCCCTCGCGGGTGCCGTCATCGCTGCCTTTGGTCGCCACATACCGCCCGCCGAGTACCAGCTTGGGATTGAAATAGTCTTCGGCGACGCGCAGATCGTACTTTTGGGCGATGCGGTCCAGGTAAGCGCTCTGTATGGTGCGATTGCCACGCAATCCGAGAAACACAGCGTCGCTCAGGCTGAGGTCTATCAGCCTTCCGTTCAACGATGTCGTCGCGGGCTGGCGCAACGTCGCGCGCGAAGGGGTAAAGGCATCTTCTGCCCAGGCCGGATGCAGGATCGTTGCGCCGGCAAGCAGGCAGCCGCAAAGCAGTCGGACTTCAAGCATCGCGCAGCGCCTCGACCGGATGGAGCCTTGCCGCGGATACCGCGGGGTGAATCCCGAAGAAAACACCAATCAGGAGCGAGCTTCCCACCCCAAGGGGCAGGGAGTAGGGGGCCAGTGAGAACGTCCAGCCCGAGTACCGCGAGAAAGCATAGGCGCTCAATAGTCCCAGCAAGGCGCCGAGTAGCGCGCCGGCAATGGACAGGGCGCCCGCCTCGAGCAGGAACAAGGCACGGATGTCCCTGGGGCGCGCGCCCAGCGCCAGACGGACACCGATTTCCCGGCGTCGTTCCGCGACGTTCATCAGCATGACATTCATGACTCCCACACCGCCCACCAGCAAGGAGATGCCGCCCAGTCCGGCGAGCAGGTATGAAAACGTATCGGCCTGATGCTTCAGGCCGTCCAGCAGCTGCCTGGGTATCTGCACATCCACCGGGCGGCCTCCCAGCTGGTCTTGCAGATACTGTTGAAGATCATGGGCCGTCACCGCCAGATCCGCGGCGGGGTCGGCTCTGGCCAGGATGCTGCCGACCTCCGGCGAGGAATGCAGGCGTCGGAGTCCATCGATGGGCACCATGATGGACAGGTCCGCCATGATCGGTATCAGTGAATTGGGGGCGAGATTGCGGGTGACGCCGATGACGTCGAAAAGATAGGATCCGATCTGCAGGCGGTCGCCAGGCTGCAGCGGGCGGCCTTCTCCTCCGAGCTCCCGCGCGAGTTGCGCCCCGACGACGGCGAAGGTGCTCTTTTGGTCGAATTCGGACAAGAAGCGTCCCGTTGCCATGGTCAGATTGATGACCGGCGCCAGATCCGCGGTCGCGCCGATCAGCCTGGCGTGCGCGGTCTTGCCGCCATGGCGGACGGTAGTCGCGAAAAAGGATAATGGCGCGACACGTGACAGCGCCGGCACCGCTTGGCGCAAGGCGGCGGTATCCAATGTGGCTGGTAGCGGGCGCGCGTTCTGGACGATGGGAAAGTTCACCACCAGCCTGTCGGTGCCCATCTGCCTGAACGCGCGCATGACGTCTTCGGCCGCATTGTGTCCGATGTTGAGCAGCGCGATGATCGCCGCGCTGCCTACCATGATGCCCAGCAAGGCGAGAATGGACCGCCGGCCCAGCGACCGCAGGCTGTGGACGGCCTCATCCAGCAACCATGCGAAGGACGGGCCATGCGTGATGTCAGGCATGGGCGGCGACCGGCGCCTGGCCGGCTTCAAGCACTGCTCCGGCCCTGACCTGCAGCCGTCTCTGGAACAGGCTGGCGAGCCCGGCATCGTGCGTGACCATGATGAGCGTGACGGCATGCTCCCTGTTCAGGTCGAGCAGCAATGTCATGATGTCATGGGCGGTCGCGCTGTCCAGGTTCCCCGTGGGCTCGTCCGCCAGGATCACGGAGGGATTGCAGATCAGCGCGCGGGCGATCGCCACCCGTTGGCGCTGGCCGCCGGACAGGTCGGCGGGGCGGTGGCCCGAACGGTCGGCCAGTCCGACCCGTTCCAATTGCTCCGTCGCCAGTTCGCGGGCCTGGCCACGGGGCATGCCGCGGTAGGCCAGGGGCAAGGCCACGTTTTCCAGCGCGGTGAGGCGCGGCAGCAGGTTGAATGCCTGGAATACAAAGCCGATGTGCTGATTGCGGATCCGGGCCCGTTCGTCCGGCGCAGCGCGCAGCATATCCTGGCCGTTGAAATGGAAACGGCCAGACAATGGGGGATCCAACAGCCCGAGTATGTTCAGCAGCGTGCTCTTGCCCGATCCGGAAGATCCGAGCAATGCGCAAGTCTGTCCCCTGTGGATGGTCAGGCTCACATTGTGGAGGACCGGGACGAGCCGGTTTTCCATCCGGTAAGACTTGCCTATGGCCTCCAATGCAATCAGGGCGGGTTGGTCAAGGATTCTTTGCGTGCCGGTCAAAGTCTGTCCCACGCGTTAAGGCGTTGCGCCAACGATAACCGCGGGGCGCGCGCCACAATCGGCGGAAGTGCGGCAAAGTTCGGCCGTTTTTGCAGTGGCAGTGGATTATCTGCGTTCGACAATATGGTTTGAACAATAAATGCTGGCAGGCGCTGGAACATAATCCCGGTGCATATTGCGTGGTCCCGTGGGGGAGTGGCTGCCGTCTGCCCTAAAATAGGCCCATGACCTCGCTCGAATCCCCCGGCGATACCGCCAACCTCGACCGCCGCTTCGGCGGTCTTTCTCGTTTGTATGGACAGCAGGCGCCCGCGCGCCTTCAGGATGCCCACGTCGCCGTGGCCGGCCTGGGCGGCGTCGGCTCGTGGACGGTGGAGGCGCTGGCGCGCTGCGGCGTCGGCGCGCTGACGCTGATCGACCTGGACCACATCGCCGAATCCAACGTCAACCGGCAGATCCATGCGTTGACGCAGACGCTGGGACAGTCCAAGGTCCAGGCCATGGCCGAGCGGGTTCAGGCCATCAATCCGCAATGCGTGCTGACCCTGGTCGACGATTTCGTCTCGCCCGAGAATGTGGCGCAGGTGCTGCCCGGCCCCTATACCGTCATCATCGATTGCACCGACCAGGCTGCGGCGAAGATCGCCATGATCCTGCACGCGCGCGCGCTGGGCGCGCCCATGCTGCTATGCGGCGGCGCGGGCGGCAAGACCGATCCGCTGGCGCTGCGCGCCGGCGACCTGTCGGCGGCGGTGAACGACGCGCTGCTGTCCAAGCTGCGCAACAAGCTGCGCAAGGAGCACGGCTTTGCGCGCGCGTCCGATCGCAACGGCAAGGCGCTCAAGCGGGTGCCGAAGATGGGCGTGCATGCGCTGTGGTTCGACCAGCCGGCCATCCTGCCCGACGCCTGGACCCGTCCGACCGAAGGCGAGGACGCGGTGGGCTCTGCCGGCCAGGCCATCGCGCCGCAGGGCCTGTCCTGCGCCGGCTACGGCTCGGTGGTCACGGTGACGGCGGCCATGGGCATGGCCGCCGCCAACGAGGCGCTGCGCCTGGCGCTGAGCGCGCCGGCGTCGGC
>NZ_JBICCO010000054.1:0-45274 GCF_043119405.1 Achromobacter sp. 413638 | reverse complement strand
AAGGGCGAGCCGCTGGCCATCGAGGTCAACGGCCCTTTGGTGTTCGACGACGACGTGCCGATGATCCAGGCCGCGTGCGACGGCGCAGGCGTGGCCTACGTCTATGAGGCCATGGTCCGCGAGGATCTGGCCGCGGGCCGGCTGGTGGCGCTGCTGCGGGACTATGTTGCGCCGCCTGGCCGGTTCTTTCTCTACTACTCGGGGCGGCGGCACCTGCCTGCGGCGCTGCGGGCCTTGGTCGATTTCATTCGGGCGTGACGGAGCTGGCCGCCGGGCATCGAGCTGATCCTGCCGGACGGGTTCCATGCCGTCCGGAATACGCATGCAAATCCACCCCTGACAGCCCGTTGGCGTTCCACGGCATCTCAAGCCGCCTCGGCAAACCCCGAGGAACCGCCGGTATGGTCGGCGGCATCACAAAGCTGGACCTTGAATGACCAGGATGGGTACCGTCATATGCCTGGACGGTACCAAGGTCCCTGGTTTTGTTGAGGGGCGTGATGTTTACCGAGTCGAATCTCCTCGATTGGCTTCGATGACCACGACGCACTGGCCCGCGCGCACCGAGGCGCCGGGTTGCGCGCGCACTTCGCGCACGACGCCGGCCTGTGGCGCATTCACGGTGATTTCCATTTTCATCGATTCCAGGACGACGAGTTCCTGGCCAGCCTGTACTTGCTGACCGACCTGTACCCGCACCTGCCACAGGTTGCCGGTGATATCGCTTTCCACGCCGTGGCAGCCTTCGGGCAGCGGCGCTTCGGCCTGGGGGGCGCCTGCCGCCGTGTCGTCGCTTTCGAAGTGCGCCTGTCCGGTGTCGATCCAGCGCTGGCGCTCCGCGTCGAAGGCCGCGGCCTGGTGTGATTTGAAGGCCGCGATGTCCTCGGCCTCGCGGCGCAGGAAGTCCTGGTATTGGGCCAGGTGCAGTTCCGCCGGCTCGATCCGCAAGGGGAACCGTCCCAGCGGAAAGTCTCGCCGGATCCGCGCCAGCTCATCGGCGCTGACCGGATAGAAGCGCAGCTGGTCGAAGAAGCGCAGCAGCCAGGGCTGGCCGTCGAAGGCGGGCACGGTCCGGTAGCGGTTCCACATCTGCAGCGTGCGGCCGACGAACTGGTAGCCGCCGGGTCCTTCCATGCCGTAGACGCAGAGATACGCGCCGCCGATGCCCACCGAGTTTTCGGCTGTCCAGGTGCGAGCGGGGTTGTATTTGGTGGTGACCAGGCGATGTCGCGGATCCAGCGGCGTGGCCACGGGCGCGCCGAGATAGACGTCGCCCAGGCCCATCACCAGGTAGCTGGCGTCGAAGACCGTCTGGCGGACCGCGTCGATGTCGGGCAGGTCGTTGATGCGACGGATGAATTCAAGGTTGCTCGGGCACCATGGGGCATCCTTGCGCACGGTGGTCATGTATTTGTCGATGGCGAGCTGGCAGGCCGGATCGTCCCAGGACAGCGGCAGGTGCACGATGCGGGAGGGCACGCTCAGGTCGCGGGCGGCGCTGACGCGCGCCCATTGCGCCGCGATGTCCTGCAGCAACACCGGCAGCGGCAGCTTGCGCGGGCAATAGTGGACCTGCAGCGAGCGGATGCCGGGCGTCAGGTCGACGATGCCATCGATATCCTGCGCCTGCAGGGCCTGCATGAGGGCGTGCGCCCGGAAGCGCGTGACGAGGTCCAGTTCGAGCGCGCCCACTTCGAGCAGCAGATGGGTGTCGCCCGACAGGCGGGCCACCAGGCGCTGGTCGCCGGCGCCCGTGTCGAGCACGATCGGCGAGGCAGGGGCCGTGGCTTGCCAGTCCTGTTGGTCCGGGGTCAGCGTCGCGCTTTCCTGGTCGCGCGCATCGGCCAGGCGGCGGGCCGTGGGCAGATCCACCGCAATGAACTGCACGCGGTCGCCCGCCTTGAGCTGGCCGAGCTGCCACAGGTCCGCCTCGATGACCGTCACCGGGCACACAAAACCGCCCAGGCTCGGACCATCGGGTCCCAGGATCACCGGCATGTCCCCCGTGAAATCCACGGCCCCCACGGCATACGGATTGTCGTGGATGTTGGAAGGATGCAGGCCCGCTTCCCCGCCGCTGTCGCGGGCCCATTCGGGCCTGGGACCGATCAGCCGGACGCCCGTGCGGCTGGAGTTGAAGTGCACCTCCCATTGGGCGGCGAAGAAAGTCTCGATGTACCCGGCGGTGAAATACTCGGGAGCGCCGTGGGGGCCGTAGATCACGCGGATCCGGCGCACGGGGGGCAGGGGGGCGAGCAACGTCGGCGGCAAGCTGGCGCCGGCCGAGGCGTCGTCGAGCGTCGGCAGGTGCAGGACATCGCCGGCCCGCAGCGCCCGGCCGCCGTGACCGCCGAACTGGCCCAGGGTGAAGGTGCTCTTGCTGCCCAGGTAATCCGGCAATTGCAGGCCGCCGCGCAGGGCCAGGTAGCTTCGGACGCCCGCGCCCTGGATAGCGCCAAGCGTGAGCGTCGCGCCAGCGGGCACGAACAAGGCCGTGTCCATGGGCTGCTCGGCGCCATCGAGCAGGACCGGCAACCGCGCGCCGGTGACCGCCACCACCGCGGGCGCGCGAAAACGCAGTCGCGGTCCCGACATCGTGATCTCGAGCCCGGCCGCGCCTTCGGCGTTACCCAGCAGCCGGTTGCCCAGGCGCAGCGCGCGGTCGTCCATGGGGCCGGAAGGCGGCACGCCCACCGCCCAGTAGCCCTGGCGGCCTGGCCAGTCCTGCACCGTGGTCAGCGTGCCCGAGGACAGCACGTCGAGCGCCGTGCTGCGGTAGGCCAGCGTTTCCAGGCACCGCGTCCAGGGCGATCCGCTGGAAAAGGGCGCATCCGCCAGGATCTGGCGCAGATAGTCGCGATTGGTCTCCACGCCGTAGAGACGGGTCTGCGCCAGGGCCGCGTCCAACGCGTCGCGCGCCGCGTCGCGGGTGGGCGCGCAGGCGATCACCTTGGCGATCATGGGGTCGAAGTAAGGCGGGATTTCGCAGCCGGCTTCCACCCAGGTGTCGATCCGCAGCGCGCGACCGTCGGCGGCGGGGAAGGTCACCTCGCTCAGCAGGCCCGGACTGGGCTGGAAATCGCGTCCGGGGTCTTCGGCGTACAGCCGCGCCTGGATGGCGTGTCCCTGGGGCCGCAGCCCCTGCGCGAGTTGCTCCAGCGGGGGCAGCGTGCCGGCGGCGAGTTCGATCATCCAGCGCACGAGGTCCACGCCCCAGACCTGCTCGGTGACGCCGTGCTCGACCTGCAGCCGGGTGTTGACCTCCAGGAAATAGAAGCGTTGCGCATCGCTGTCATAGACGAACTCCACCGTGCCGGCGCTGCGATAGCGCACCGCGCGCGCCAGCGTCACGGCCGCCTCGCAGAGCGCGCTGGCGATGGCATCGGGCAGGTTGGGCGCAGGGGTTTCCTCTATGACCTTCTGGTTGCGTCGCTGCACCGAGCAGTCGCGCACGCCCAGGGTCAGCACGCCGCCCCGGCCGTCGCCGAATACCTGCACTTCCAGATGGCGGGCGCGTTCGATATAGCGCTCGATGAAGACGCCCGCATCGCTGAAGTTGCTCTGCCCCAGGCGCTGCACGACAGCGAAGGCGTCCTGCAGCTCCTGCGGTGACCGGCACACCCGCATGCCGATGCCGCCGCCGCCAGCGGTGCTCTTGAGCATCACCGGATAGCCGACCTGTTCGGCCGCGGCCAGGGCGGTTGCGGGGCTGTCCAGCAAGTCGGTGCCTTCGAGCATCGGCACGCCCTGTTCACGGGCCAGCGCCCGCGCGGTGTGCTTCAGGCCGAAAACCCGCAGCTGCTCGGGCGTGGGCCCGACGAAGGCGATGCCGGCGGCCATGCAGGCCTGCGCGAAGGCGGCATTCTCCGACAGGAAGCCGTAGCCGGGATGGATCGCGTCGGCGCCGGCGTCGCGCGCGGCGTCGAGCAGTTTGTCCGTCGCGAGGTAGGTATTGTTCGCGGCGCCATCACCAAGGCAGTACGCCTTGTCGGCCTGGGCCACGTGCAGGCTGCCCGCGTCGGCGTCGGAATAGACGGCGATGCTCTGCACGCCCATCGCGCGCAGCGTGCGCTCGATACGGCAGGCGATGGCGCCGCGATTGGCAATCAGGAGTTTCTTGAACATTCGATCGGTCTCGAGTGGCGGGCCGTCCCGCGATGACATAGCGCGCCCCGGTCGTCCGGGGCGGGAGAGCGAGGCGCGCGAGCGCGGCCTCTACTCTCGACAGGGAAGAGCGATGTTCGGCGGCGCTCGACGGCGCCGCGTCCGTCAGTCCCAGACCAGCACTTCGGCGGGCGTCGGGTTCCAGCCGTTGCAGGGGTTGTTCAGCTGCGGGCAGTTGGAAATCAGCACGATGACGTCCATGGCGGCTTTCAGCTCGACATACTTGCCCGGACCCGAGAGGCCATCCTCGAAGGTCAGCCCGCCCTCGGGAGTGACCGGGACGTTCATGAAGAAGTTGATGTTGGCGCCGATATCGCGCTTGTCCAGCCGACCGTCGTGCAGGCAGGCGCGCAGGAAGTTGTCGCGGCAGCTGTGCATGTGGCGCTTGCCCAGCGCGTAGCGCACAGTGTTGCTTTCCTGGGCGCAGGCGCCGCCCAGCGTGTCATGGCGGCCGCAGGTGTCGGCCACGATGGTCAGCAGCGGATTGCCCAGATTGGAATAGAGCACGCTGCCGGTGGTCAGGTAGATCTTGTCCTGGCGGCGCAGCGTGCGTTGCGGGTCGTAGCGCTCGCGCGGGTTGGCGGCGCTGTAGAACAGCGTATCCACGGCCTGGTTGCCTTCCAGGTCGAGCAGGCGCAAGGTCTGCCCGGCCTTCACCTCGAAGAGGTAGGGTTCGCCGGCGGGAATGACGTGGCGAAACAGGGCGGTCTCGGGCGTGAGTTGGCTGGCGGTCAATGACATGGCGGGGCTCCTCAGAGGTAGAGGCGTTCGGTATTGTGGAAAGCCCGGGCGTTTTCCGGGCGCGATGCGCGGCAGGCGTCGGCGATGCTTGCGGTGCGGGCCTGGCCCCAGGCCATCCGGACCCGCCGGGGCGCATAGCGCGGATTCGGGTCCATCGGGTGCTGCAACGCCGTCAGGACCACCAGCGTGTCCATCGGCGCATAGAGCGCGACATGGTCGCCGGCCTGGGAATTGCCGCTGACGTAGCGCAGGATGCCGTGCTCATCGGCGGTGACCTTGCTGAACAGGTTGACGACCATCAACAGGTCTTCGAGATCCAGGTTCCACTTGCCCATCTCGACCAGCAGGTTGTCGTGGCCGTTGCGGAAGAAGCCGTTGCGCAGTTCCTGGTAGCGGCCGGAACCGTACTTGGCCTGCACTTCGCCGGCGTCCAGCACGCCGCCTATGCTGTCGTGCCAGCCGCAGCTGTCCGATACGATGGCGGCCAGCACGCGTCCCATGTCCGAATACAGGCAATGTCCTTCGGTCAGCCGGAAGGTGTGTTGGCCCTTGAGGGTGTCGGGCAGATTCAGGCGCTCGCTGGGCTGGCAGGCATTGAGCAACATCATGCCGACGTTGGCGCCGCCCTCGAGGTCGGTGATGCGCAGTACCTGGCCGCGCTTGAGGATGAAAGACGCGTGGCCGCCGCCGGGCAGCGTCTCCTCGTACAGCGGGGCTTCAATGAAAAGGCTGTCGGTGTTCATGATGTTCCCTTGGTGTGGATGTATGCGTCGGGGGGCAGGGCGCGCGCGACGACGTGGGGCGGCAGCGAGGCCACGGCCTTGGCGCCCGCCGCGCGGTCCGGGTTGAGCGGGATGTCGTAGGTGATGCGGGCGCCATAGGCCTGCGGCGCCTGGGGATCGATGCGCACCTTGTCGAACACCAGTAGTCGCGTGCCGAGATGGAATCCCTCCGACAGATCGTGGGTCACCATGAAGACCGTCAGCCGGGCCTCGCGCCAGAGCTCGAGCAGCAGCGCGTGCATGTCCTTGCGTATGCCGGGGTCCAGCGCGCCGAAGGGCTCGTCGAGCAGCAGCATGCGCGGCCGGGTGATGAGCGCCTGGGCGATGGCCAGGCGTTGCTGCATGCCGCCCGAGAGCTGGTTGGGGTAGCGCGCCAGCGCGTGGCCGAGACCGACCCGGTGGAGCATTTCCGCTGCGGCCTCGCGCGCGGCGCGCTTGCGCTGGCCCAGCAGGCGGCCGAGCAGCGGCGCGGCCCGCAATTCCAGCCCCACGGCCACGTTGTCCAGCACGTTCAAATGAGGAAAGACCGAGTAGCGCTGGAACACCACGCCGCGCTGGGCATCGGGTTCGGCGGGCAACGGCCGGCCCTCGAGCCGCAGTTCGCCCTTGCTGGGCCGCTCCTGGCCGAGCAGCAGCCGCAGAAAGGTGGACTTGCCGCAGCCCGAGGCGCCCACCAGCGTGCAGAACTCGCCTTCGGCGATACGCAGGTTCAGCTGTTCGAGCACGACCTGGTCGCCATAGCGCTGCCAGACGTTGCGAATCTCGATGAAACTCATGGCGCGCTCCCCTCGGACCAGGGGAAGCACTTGCGGTGGATCAGGCGCAACGCCCAGTCCATCGCCCAGGCCAGGAGCGTGATCCAGGCCACATAGGGCAGGATGACATCCATCGACATGTAGCGTCGCACCAGGAAGATCCGATAGCCCAGGCCGGCCGTCGCCGAAATCGCCTCGGACGAGATCAGGAATAGCCAGGCCGCCCCGAGCATCAGCCGCAGCGATAGCAGCAGCCGCGCCAGCAATTGCGGCAGTATCACGCGCAGCACTGCCGTCCAGCTGTTGGCGCCCAGGGTCTGCGCCTTGACCAGCAGTTCGGCCGGAATCTCGCGGGCCCGCTGCTCCAGGTCGCGCGCCAGCACCGGCGTGATGCCGATGACGATGAGCATGACCTTGGAGAGTTCGTCGAGTCCGAAGACGATGAACAGGATGGGCAGGATCGCCAGCGGCGGGATCATCGAGAGGACCGCCATCAGGGGCGACAGGGTCGCCCGCAGCATCGGAAAGGCGCCGGAGGCGATGCCCAGGCCCAGGCCGGCCAGGGCGGCCACTGCGATGCCCAGCGCCAGGCGTGTCAGGCTGGCCAGCGTATCGGACCAGAGCAGCACGGAGCCGGTGCGCGCGTCCTCGGTGAAGGCCATCCGCGCGATGGCGTCGAGCATTTGCGCGACGCTCGGCAACAGGCGGTCGTCCGGGTTGTCGGCCAGCCGCGCGGACGAGGCGACCACGTAGACCAGCGCCAGCAGGATGAACGGCAGCAGCGCGAGCAGCCAGCGTTCGCCCCGTTCGGGGCGGCGATTGATGAAACGCATGGATGCCTCGCGCTCAGAGCTCGCCGTCCGCCGCGAGCTTCAGATAAGTCGCGTCGAACCGGAGTTTGGTGTTCTTGGCGTTGCCGACGGTGGTGCCGCCGGGAAACGACATCCCGATGGCGTCGGCGCTGCGCGCGCCCTCGCCGAGCAGGCCCTTGTCGAACGAGAACTGCGCGACGCGCTTCATGGTGTCGGGTAGCTTCGGGCTGGAGACAAAGGCCAGTTGCTCCGCTGCCGTGTACATCATGGCCGTGGTCGCGAGCTGGGCCCGGTAGTTGGCGACAGTGGCGCCTCCGGCCTTCGCCATCTGCGTGAGCGCGGCGCCGTCATTGGCTTTCATCAGGGCCATGACCTCGAACCAGGCGCCGGTGAGGGCCTTGCCCAGGGCGGGATTGTCCTTGAGTGTCGCGCTGTTGACGACCATCAGGTCGATGATCTCGCCGGGCACCTTGCTGGAGTCGAAGACCTGGGTGCTGCCGGGCGTGGCGGCGATGGCGGACAGCTGCGGATTCCAGGTCACCACGGCCTGCACCCTGGGCGCCGCGAAGGCGCCGACGATGTCGGCGTCCGAGGTATTGACGACCTTGATGTCGCGCTCGCGCAGGCCGGCGGCCTCCAGGCCGCGCGCGAGCAGATAGTGGGACACGGAGAATTGCACGAGATGCACGCTCTGGCCCTTCAGGTCCTCGAGCGTCTTGCCGGTCCCTTTCAGGACGATGCCGTCGTTGCCGTTGGAGTAGCTGCCCGCCAACAGCGCCGTGCTGTCCACGCCGCTGGCCGCCGGCACCGTGAGCGCGTCCATGTTGGTCATGGTGCAGCCGTCGAACTTGCCGGCGGTGTACTGGTTCAGCGATTCGACATAGTCATTGAGCTGGGTGACCTGGATGTCGATGCCGTACTTCCTGGCCCACTTGGCAACGATGCCCTGGGCCTGTGCGTAGTCCCAGGGCATCCAGCCGGCATAAATGGTCCAGCAGATGTTGAAACTGGTTTTCGGGGCGGCGCTGGCCGGGGCGCCCCACAGTGTTGCAAGGCAAAGGGTCGTCAGACCCGCGAGACGGCGCAAAATCATATCGGGACACTCCGGTTGAGAGGACGGGCAACGGGAGCAGCCGGACGCCGATGGCGCCGCTCTCCCGGGCTTTTGTCCCGCCGTGTAACCTCAACCGAGGTCGTCGGCTCTCGGACCAGACATCCGCGTGATGCGGATCGGAACCCTAGCCAACCATTTGGTTCGCGGCACGCATGCCGCTCCCGTATGCTTTTCATCAAGCAACAATCGTGCCAACACCGTTGCAGGCAAGGTCGCGTCTTTTCCCCCTGGCGGAGGACGGGACAGGGCGGCGTCGCGCACCAAGGCGGCGCAGTGGCGCGGCATGTTCCCCGTGGTGGTGCATGGTGTGGGGCATGCGTGGCCCCGATGAGTCCGCGCGACCGCCGATGCTTGCCGCGCTTTTCGCATTGATCTGGCTGTTTTTCTGCGTTGGCAGGCGCGTAAGCACGTCCTTCATATAGGCATACGGATCATGCCCATTGAGCCGTGCCGACTGGATCAGGCTCATGATGGCGGCCGCGCGCTGGCCCCCGCGCAGCGCGCCCGCGACCAGCCAGTTCGAACGCCCGATCGCCCAGGGGCGGATCTGGTTCTCCACCCAATTGTTGTCGATCGGCGCATCGCCGTCGTCAAGGTAGCGCGTCAGCGCCTCCCAGCGCTTGAGGCTGTAGTCGATGGCGAGCGCGGTGCCGGAGCCTTCCGGCACGCGCTGGCGTTGCGCGATCAGCCACCGGTGCAACGTTTCGGTGATCGGCTTGGCTCGCACACGCCGACCCACTCGCCCAGCGTCGAGCGCGGCAGCTGCAGGCCGGCGCGCGCAAGGATGCCTTCCTGGCGGTATAGCGGCAAGTGGTCGGTGAACTTGGCCACGATCTGTGCCTTCAGCGCCTTCGGATAAGACCGGCGCTTAGGAGCCGGCGCTAATTCTGTCTTCGACATGGTGTCCTCCTGAAAGTGGTGGACGCTATCGGGGACAACTGCTGCGCTCAAGAAGGGTTTGCCGGGCTCTTACGCTGATCCTTGGATGCGCCGGCAATGATTGGGGGTGAGCGCATGGCAGCGCTAAGAAAGGGCACGATTTGCCTCAGAGAGCAGGCAAAGTCGCTGGCGGAGCAGAGCCCGTCGGAAATCACCTCGATGCGACCTGTGTCTGCAAGAGCATATTGGTAGGCGCCGAGCATGAACATGAAGCGCCAGGACACGTCTTCGCGGGACAGGTCGGTGAGGCTGCGCGCGAACGCCGCGACGAAGCGCATCGACGATTCATCGTAGAGGCGCTGGCGCAGTTCGTGGCCAAAGCGCGTGCCGTCGAGTTGCAGATGAGCCTGCATGCGCAGAAACGCACGTCCGCTATCACCACTCGTTGCCAACCTGAATGCGGGTGCCAAAAAAATCTCGATGAGGCGCTCTACCGGGATTGGCGCCCCCTTCGCCGCGGCTTCCTCCGTGTCGAGCAGTCGCATGCGTTCTTCGACCAGTGGTGAGCCGCAGCGCAGGTACGTCTCTTGGAACAAGGCTTCTTTGCTTCGAAAGAAGTAATGGATCATGCCTTGGTTGACCCCGGCACTGTCGGCTACGTTGCGCAACGAACAGCCCGTGAAGCCAAGTTCGCCGAAAAGGCGTTCGGCCGCGTTCAGGATGCTTTCGCGCGCGTCGCTCTTGCGCCGTCGGCGTTGAGGTTGCTCGGCCGCAGTTGTCATGTGGTCTGGATCGATCTTCGGACTCATAGCTTGGCTGTTGTGCCTCTCACAGAAGGGGGTATGCGCGTGTCGGCAGTGATGGGTTTGTCTCCTGCCTGATCGGGTGGGCTCGCCACACGATTAGTTATTCGAAAGACTAATGATGAAATACCACCCCGCGTTCGTCTAGTGGTCTCCAACTGTGACTAGAGGCAGTTCAACGGACCATCGCAGCACATTGCCTTCACATTGGCGATTTGGCTGCCATGTCGCCAACGCCCACCGCCTATGCCTTCTAGGGGTTTTTACCATATCGACTTAGTCATTCGAATAACTAAAAATTAGCGCAACCCATACCTGCTTGTTGAGGAGACAAACATGCTGAGGTTCGCGCTACGGTTCGCCGTGCTTGGCTTGACCCTGTCCTTGGCGGCTTTGCCCGCAATAGCCCAGTATCCAGAGCGGCCCATTCGCCTGGTGGTGCCCTATGCGCCTGGCGGGGGAACAGACAATATCGCTCGGCTGTTGGCCGCGAAACTCGGCGCCCGTCTGACTCAGCCCGTCGTCGTCGAGAACAAGGCGGGGGCCAACGGCATCATTGGATCGGACGCCGTGGCTAAATCCCCGGCCGATGGCTACACGCTCCTTTTGGCAGGACTTGGGCCGTTGGCCGTCAATCCGAGCCTCTTCCAGAAGATGCCGTATGAGCCCGCCCGCGCTTTCGCTCCCATCGTGAAGGTTTCGTCGGCGGCCCTGGTGCTGGTTGTCCCCGGCGTATCGAAAGACGGGCTCAAGGAGATCGTCGCAGGCGCAAAGAGCAAACCCGGCGAACTCAATATCGCAAATGCCGGAGAAGGGTCACCTCAACACATCTGCGCCGAGCTGTTCGCGCGCTCTGCCGGCATCAGGGTGAACCACATCCCCTACAAGGGCGCGGCGCCCGCTGTCACCGACTTGCTGGGGGGGAGCGTGCAAGCGCTGTGTGACAACGTGGGCACTGTCCGGGCTTTCGTTCAGTCCGGCAAGGTCAAAGCCCTGGCCGTGTCGACTCGCCAGCGGGCGCAGGCGCTGCCGGATGTGCCCACCTTCGAGGAGCAGGGGCTGGCTGGCGTTGACTTCTCTTTGTGGTTCATGCTGGTGGCACCCGCTGGCACACCGGCGGAAGTCGTGACTCGCCTTAATACAGAAATCAACGCCATCCTCAAGCAGCCCGACGTGATCCGGACACTTCAAGACAACGGAAGCGAGGCCGCCGGAGGCTCGGTCGCAGAGGCATCGGAATTCCTGGCGAAGGAAAACCGTGCCTGGCCGGAACTGGTGCGCTCCATCGGTCTGACCAGACAGTAGCGCCGTTCACGAACTCTCGACCTCATTTCTCCAAGGACCTGCCTCAATGAGACTTATCGATCTGTCCGTCGCCATCGAGAACGACCTGCCAGTGGACCGGCCGGGGAATGGCCCAAAGATCCGGTATCAGAACCACCAGGAGACCTTCGATGCTCTGGCCAAGCCTTTTGCTGGATTGCGCCCCGAAGACCTCCCCGACGGCGAGGCGTGGGCAGTCGAGCGTCTGGACCTGTCGACGCACAACGGGACGCACATGGACGCGCCGTGGCACTACGCATCGACGATGAATCGCGGCCAGCGCGCCGCGACCATCGACGAGGTGCCGTTGGACTGGTGCTACAGGCCCGGCGTCAAGCTGGACTTCCGGCACCTGCCGGACGGCCATGTGGTACGTGCCAGGGAGGTCGAGGATGAACTGGCGCGCATCAACCATGACTTGCGACCCCTGGACGTCGTGCTGGTGAACACGGGCGCCGCGGCGCGCTACGGCCAAGATGATTACTTGGACAGCGGCTGCGGCATGGGACGCGAAGCGACGCTGTACCTGACCGAACGTGGCGTCCGGGTCGTAGGTACCGATGCCTGGTCCTGGGATGCCCCGTTCAGCCACACCGCCCGGCGCTTCCGCGAAACCCAAGATGCGTCGCTGATCTGGGAAGGCCACAAGGCGGGTCGGGAGATCGGCTACTTCCAGATGGAGAAGGTGAGCAACTTGCACCTGTTGCCCTCCACGGGCTTTCAGGTGATCTGCTTCCCCGTGAAGATCCGTGCCGCTTCGGCGGGGTGGGTCCGCGCAGTGGCTGTCTTGCCCTGACCAACCTACGAACCCTCAAACTTGGAGTACCCGCATGAATGCGAATGACCTGACTGGAACCTGGTTCCTGGGAGAGGCGTATGCCGTCGGCCCCCGGGGGGAGCGCCTGTACGACGTCTACGGCGCACGGCCGTCGGGCGTCATCCACTACGGCGACGACGGGCGCATGATGGCGCTCATCACCCACGACGGTCGAGAGTGGCTTGACGGCGACCGGCAGGCCGCGCCGGAAGCGCAGCGTGCACAGGCCTATAAGTCCTCCATTGCCTATGCCGGACGCTTCACGCTGGAAGCCGGTTGGATCTCGCATTGGGTCGACGTCTCCACCTATCCGAACTGGGTGGGGACGGCGCTTCGCCGCGCACTGAGCTTCGAGCAGGGCGACGCGGTCTTGACGACCGCGCCGCAAATGCAAGACGGTGTCGAAACCGTCATCAAGCTGGTGTGGCGCCGCCAGCCTGTCGAGTCCTGAGTTCCATTGTTCATACATGGCAGCCCATCATGTCCAAGCCCTCTCGCAAGATCATCGTTACCTGTGCCGTGACCGGCGCCATCCACACGCCGACCATGTCGGACGCGTTGCCCTATCGCCCCGAGGACATTGCGCGCCAGGCCATTGATGCGGCGCAGGCGGGCGCCGCCGTGCTTCACCTGCACGCACGCAATCCGGAGAACGGCTCTGTGTCGATTGACTCCGAGCACTTCCTCGGCTTCCTGCCCTCGATCAAGGCGTCGACGAACGCGGTGGTCAACCTCTCTACAGGCGGCAGCCTTCGCAATACCGTGGCGGAGCGCATCGCGCCCGCAAAGCGTTTTTCGCCCGAGATGTGCTCGTTGAACATGGGTAGCATGAACTTCTCGATGCATCCCCTGGCGCAGCGTTATAAAAAGTGGAAGTTTGACTGGGAAGAGTCGTACCTGCGGGAATCGGACAGCTACATCTTTAGCAACACCTTCCGCGACATCGGGATGGTGGCCGAAGAACTAGGCCAGGAGCACCGCGTCAAGTTCGAGCACGAGTGCTATGACGTGGGACACCTATACAACCTGAAGTTCTGCCTGGACTCCGGTATGTTCAAGGCGCCGATCTTCATTCAGTTCGTCCTGGGCATTTTGGGCGGTATCGGTGCTGACCTGGAGAACCTGGTCTTCATGAAGCGCACGGCCGACAAGCTGTTCGGCGACCAGTACCAGTGGTCCGTGCTGGGTGCGGGGGCCAGTCAGATGAGTCTAGCCACAGCAGCGGCAACGATGGGTGGCCACGTGCGTGTCGGGCTTGAAGACTCGCTGCAGATCTCTCGAGGGCAACTGGCGGAATCGAACGCGCAGCAGGTACGCAAGGTGCGTGAACTGCTTGAAAGTCTGGGGCACGAAATCGCGACGCCCGATGAAGCGAGAGAGATTCTGTCGCTCAAGGGAGCTGCGGCCGTGAAGTTCTGACGTGCCTATGCAGCCGTCTTCCGGTTGAGGCGTCACGACCCGGCCGGGAAGGTGTTCCTGGAGCGGGCGACGCGAATATTCGAGGCCTTGAGGCAGGCGCGTGACGGCGTCAAGTCCGCCGCCAGCGGGTGTCGAGGACTGTTGGGCATCGCATTGAGCAGTTACAGTGATCGGCTCATCCCGAGTTTGGAGCCCGCCGAATGCCCGAAGCCTCCTTGGTACCGGAATTTCTCAAAGACTTTGCCTTGAAGCGCAATTTCGCCGTTCATGACTGCGTTTATGGCTCGATCAACCTGGGCAGGTCCTTTCCCATTGAGCAGTCATGTGGCGCGGTCTACGGAATATGGGCCAGTTCCCCTACACCCATCAGGACCGGCCTCGCTCCCATACCCGGCTACCCTCAGTGGTATCCGGTTTATTGGGGCAAGGACATCACGCCAGTCAGCCGTTTGAAGGCGCATGTCCAAGGTCATCAGAATGGAAACATCAATCTGCCAAGCATTCCCGAACTAGAGAATTTACCCCTGGTCTTTGGTTCCATTTTTGTTGCCCACTATGATGAGTTCGAGCGTTTGCTGCACGCCGGCTTTCCGCCGTTGCGTGGCACGCCCCAGGCCGGGCGTCAGTCGACGGTCGTGAAAGTGCGTGCGTGATAGCCCGTGCGCCATCAGGCCAAGTGGCCGGCCGCGTCCCCCGGCGTGCCAAGGGATGGTGGCGTTCCTGGTTTCCTTGACGGGCAGTGGGGTGCCGCTACGGACATGAGTCGCGGGCACAGGTGCCTTCCTCCGGTTCGCGTGCAATTCTTGTCCATGGAGCCGGATGGCGCGCAAGCAGGGTTGATTGAGTATTCCCGAGTCAAAGAAACCGTGACCGAATCACGTCCACATCGAACGGCGTAATCCCCTGGTGAGGCGCAAATACGGTCTCGGCCTGCTGCGGCGTTTCCACCCGTTCCCCCCGCGCGCGTACATGCAGGTCAAACAGCGTCTCCAGATCCGGCCGGGGCGTATGCACCAATGCCCGCAGCATCAAGGACACCCCGCTCAGATTGTTCCGCACATTGTTCCAGCGCGGCGTGGACGTCAGCCCCAGGTCGGCCCAGAGCACGCGGCGTTCCTGCAGATCCATCACGAAAGGCAGGCAGATCTGCGTGTCCGACGCGATGTCGATCCGGTCGACCACCGTGCGTGGCTCGTACACTTCACCCGAGGCCAGATCGGCGCGTGCCATCCAACCGGCGAAGCACTCGGGCAGGTCGCAGTACGGCTGCCGGGTGTAGGAGTTGATGGACGTGACGACGTAGCGGATGCCTTTCTCGACGAGGGCGTCGATGTCCAGGTCGATGAACTCCGAGGCGCCTTGCGGGGCGTCGACGATGTCGCCGCTGTGGTAGCCGCCGAAGCCCTTCAGGTTGTAGTACGCGACCGTCTGCATGAACACGAAATTGGCGTCGAAGAAGGCGGCGGACAGGTCGATGTCCGTGCGCGCGCGGCCGTTCTTCCACCACAGGAACAGGCGGATGAAGCGCGTGTCCGGCAGCGGCAGGCAACTGCCGCGCACCAGCGTGCGCAATGACTTCGATGCGGCGCGCTGCGCCAGCGGCACGATGTAGTCGCGCAGCGCGGGGTCGACGAAGCAGCGGCCCAGCGGCGGCAGCGAGGCGAAGCGCTTGACGAGCGCGTCCTGGCAGATCCGGGCCGCGCGCGCCAGCACTTCGGGCGCCAGCGGCTCACGGCGATCCTGGATGCCGTAGACCTTGGCCAGTGCGCCCTTGGGCGTGAAGGCCCGCAAGGGCAGGGGGCGCGGCGCCCGGGCCTGGGCCAGCACCTGCAGCAGGATCGGCGTGGACGCTTGCGCCGCCACCGTTTCGAATGCGTCCAGCACGGCGCCGGGTTCGGTCGAGCGGCGCAAGGTCACATCCAGCCGGCGCGCGAATTCGCCGGGACGTTGTTGCAGCAGGGGCGTGAGCGCGGCGATGTGCCGTTGGGCCAGCAGCGTCTCGACGCGCGACCCGAACGAGGCCGGCGCGTCGTTGCGCCGCGCCGCCGTGATGGCCGCCAGGGCGCGCGGGTATTTGTCGGCATAGTCGCCCGGGTGCAGCACTTCGGCCAGGCGCTTCCAGCGCTCGGCGTGGCGCATCACGTCTTCCACTGCGTTGGGCGCGCGATCGAGCAGGCGCAGCAGCAGGCGGCGCACGCCGCGCTTCATCGGCGCGAAGCGTGTCGTCGCCGTGGTCAGCGACACATCTCCGCCGCTCAGGGCCACCGCCAGCCGCAGCGCGTCGGTCGCGGTCTCGACGTTGCGATCCAGGAATTCGTCCACCCGCGCATCGCCCGCCACGTGCTGGACCAGCGCGCCGCCAACCAGCGCGCGGATCTCGCGGAACGGCACGTCCCCGGGCAGCAGGCGGAAGACATCGCCGCGGTATTGCCGGATGAACCAGGCAACATCGGCGGCGTCCACCTCGGACAGCGAGGTGCGCGACGAGACCAGCGGCGCCAGCAGCGACTCGAATTCAGCGACGCGGCCCAGTTCGATGAGCCAGGGCACGAGCTTGCCCTCGAGCAATGGCGGGCGGGCATGCTCGTGCGCCGGCAGGCGGCGCAGCGTGAGGTAATGCATGACGGCCGTCAGGTACAGCTCGGCCTTCGAGGCTTTCAGCACCTGCTCGGGGAAGCCCGGATAGAACGGCTGGTGCTGCACGTGCGCGCCGACCCGGCGGCGCAGCACGCCAAGCATGTCGCGCAGCCAGCGCGCGAGTTCATCGGCGGACAGCATGCCGATCCGCTCGATCACCGACTCGGACAGGATGCAGTGGAACGCCGCGATTTCCTGGATGGCCGACGCGACCTGGGCGCGCGTGGCGCCGCCAGAACCCACGGGGACGTGGACCTTGGTGGCGCGGCGCAGGAACAGTTCCTGATTCATGCTTGCCTTGCTCCGGTGGCTCGCCGCTGCGAGCGAGCGGCGGCGTCATGGCGACGCCGATGTGAAAACGCCTGCGTGACGCAGGCGCGGTGTGGAGAGCGGGACCCCTAGGTAATCAGGGTGAGAAGGAAGGTGTCCCATAGCCACGAGGGGCATTGTACGGAAGGCCGGGCTTGCTTGCCAGATGGTGCTGCGTTATATAGGTCTATAAAGATCATAAAAGTGATACTTATAAAGAAAAAATCTAGATAAAGAGCAGAGAAATGTCATTTAATTTGGCATCCACCGCCGAGATCCTGCGGGCCTTGGGCTCACGGCTGCGCATCCAGCGGTTGGCCCAGGGTCTGCCTCAGCGCGAGCTGGCGCAGATGGCCGGCCTGTCGCTCGGCGCGTTGCGCAAGCTGGAAGGCAGCGGCCAGTCATCGCTGGAGACCTTGATCCGCGTGACGCAGGCCTTGGGACTCGTGGATGAGCTGCAGGATCTGTTCGTGCTCAGGCGCCAATCCATCGCCCAGATGGCGCAGGCGGAATCCGCCGGGCAACGACAACGGGCGCCTCGTCGGAGCAAGACATGAAGCAGCTGGCCGTTCATTACTGTGGCTGGGGCGAGGACTGGCTCCTGGGGCTCCTGGCCGATGACGGCGCCACGCTGCTGTTCGAATACGCGTCCGAGGCCCTGGCGCAGGGACTGGAGCTGTCGCCGCTGCATCTGAAGCTGCGCGCTCCGGCCTACGGGGATTTTCCGCCTTATCTGCATCGGTTGCCTGGCCTGATGGCGGACAGCCTGCCCGATGGCTGGGGGCTGCTGCTGATGGATCGTTTGTTCCGCCGCCAGGGATTGCGTCATCCTGGGCCCCTGGATCGGCTGGCATTCATCGGGGACCGCGCCATGGGCGCGCTGCGCTTCGTGCCGGCGGCCGATCCGCATGCCGTGGAGCCCGACTGGAGCCTGCTGGCCCTGGCCCGGGAAAGCGAGCGGGCTCTGGCTGGAGAGGCGGGCGTTGCCTTGCGCGAACTGGCGCTGACCGGCGGGTCTCCGCAAGGCGCGCAGCCCAAGGCCTTGGTGCAGCACGACGCCGCGACCGGTCACGTCAGCACGCGCGGCGATGCGCCCGGCGTTCCCTGGTTGGTGAAGTTTCCGGCGCAGGGCGAGCATAAGGAGGTATGCGCCGTCGAACAGCTGTATGCCGAGCTGGCCCGCGATTGCGGCCTGGAGGTGCCAGCCAGCGCCTTGTTCGATCTGTCGTCCAGGCTTGCCGCCTTTGGCGTGGCGCGCTTCGACCGGGAACGAGGCATGCGCGTGCCCGTGCATAGCCTGGCGGGCCTGCTGCAGGTGGATTTCCGCATGCCGGGCAGCACGGACTACACGACCTTGCTGCGGGCCACCCGGTTGTTGACGCGCGATGAGCGCGAGGTTGAGAAGGCCTATGCGCGTGCCGTCTTCAACGTGTTGTTTCACAACCAGGACGATCATCCGAAGAACTTTGCATGGCGTCTCGGGCAGGATCGGCGTTGGCGATTGGCGCCCGCATTCGACCTGACGTTCAGCCACGGACCGATGGGACAGCATCACATGGATGTGTGCGGCGAAGGCGCCGCGGTGGGACGGGATCACTTGCTGCGGCTGGCCAGGGAGGGCGGGGTAGGCATGCCCATGGCAGAAGCCACGCTCGACCGGATGGTTGAGCAGGCGGCGGCCTTCGCCGGACGCGCCGAGGCGTTTCCAATTCGTCGCGCCACGGTGCGGCGGATGAGCATCGCGATAGCGGCCAGCCGCGCGCGGATTCAAGGCGTTCGACGGGGAAATTGACATATCGGTAATTTCCGATATGATCCCGCCATGGACCTGCTAGACATTTTCAAAGCCCTCTCGAACCGCACCCGCCTCGACATCCTCAAAGGCCTGAAGGATCCCGAGCGGCACTTCCCGCCGCAGGACGAGGGCGACGTGCATACGGTGGGCGTGTGCGTCAGCAGCATCCAGGAAGGCGTCGGGCTGTCGCAGTCCACGGTGTCCGACTATCTGGCCACCCTGCAACGCGCGGGCCTGGTCGAGGTCCGGCGCATCGGCCAGTGGACCTACTACAAGCGCAATGAAGCCAACATCAGCGCCTTTGCCAAGCTGATCGGGAAAGAGCTCTGAATTTTTTTGCCGTTAAATATCGGAAAATCCCGATATCCCTTTTTATCGAAATCAGGAGTTGAAATGAAAGCAATCGTGCTCAAGTCATTCGGCGGCCCCGAGTCGTTCGAACTATGCGACGTGCCCAAGCCCGTGCCGCAGGCGGGGCAGGTGCTGGTGCGGGTGCATGCCACGTCGATCAATCCGCTGGATTACCAGGTCCGGCGCGGCGACTATCCCGATCTGGTGCCCTTGCCGGCCATCACCGGCCACGATGTCTCGGGCGTGGTCGAGGCTGTCGGGGCTGGGGTGACGGCCTACGCGCCGGGAGATGAGGTCTGGTACACGCCGCAGATCTTCGAGGGGCAGGGCAGCTACGCCGAGTACCACGTGGCCGCCGAGAGCATCGTCGGCAGGAAGCCCGCCGCGCTGAGTCATCTGGAGGCGGCCAGCCTGAGCCTGGTGGGCGGGACGGCCTGCGAGGCGCTGGTCGCGCGCGCGGGGCTGCGGGTGGGGGAGAGCATCCTGATCCACGGCGGCGCCGGCGGGGTCGGCCACGTGGCGATCCAGCTTGCCAAGGCCATCGGCGCCCGGGTGCTCACGACCGTGCGCGAAGCGAACTTCGCCTTCGCGCGCGAGATGGGCGCGGACGTGCTGATCGACTATGAAAAGGAGGACTATATCGACGCCGTATTGCGGGCCACGGATGGCCGGGGCGTGGATGTCGTGTTCGATACCATTGGCGGCGATGCCTTGTCGCGCAGTCCCGACGCGCTGGCGCAGCTGGGCCGCGTGGTGTCGATCGTGGACATCGCGCAGCCGCAGAACCTGATCCAGGCCTGGGGCAAGAACGCGGCCTATCACTTCGTGTTCACCCGGCAGAATAGCGGCAAGCTCGATGAGCTGAGCGCATTGGTGGCGCAGGGCCGGCTGCGGCCGCATGTGGGGGCGGTCTATGCGCTGGCCGATGTTCCGGCCGCGCATGCGCGGCTGGAGAGCCGCAACAACGGGGTGCGGGGGAAGGTCGCGATTGAGGTGGCGCCCGCCTAGCGAGCGAGGCGCTTGCCGCGTCGGGTGGCGCGCGGTTTGGTGGCCGGGAATCAGCGCAGGATCTGCCGTAGGGCAGTACTCGCCGGCTACGTGCCCGCAATCAGAAATTCTTCGGCGCTCGACAAGCTCAAGCCGTCCGTTCGCCCCGCGAAGTACCGCTGCGCGAGCACGGCGGGCGCGACGTGCCGGACATCGCGGAACCCCGCCTCCCGCGCCATCGCCATGATCTGGGCCGGCGCATAGAAGCTGATGAACGGCGTCCCGCTGGCGCGGGCGCCCTTGACGGCCATTTCGATGCCGGGCCGGACATCGGGCGCCATCTGTTCCACCGGCAGCATGAACGTCATGGCGAGCGTGGAGCCGGGCGCCAGCGCGGCCACCTGTCGAAACGTGGCCAGCGTCGCGTCCCGGGTCAGATACATGCTGACGCCCGTGGAAGCGACGAAGGCCGGGCGCGTCGCATCGAAGCCCGCCTCGGCCAGCGCTTGCCAGGCGGAAGCGCCGGCCTCGAAGTCCACCGGGACCAGTTGCAGCCATTCCGGCACGCCGTAACCCAGCTCGACCAGTCGCCGGCGCTTCCATTCCTGCGGCGCGGGCTGGTCCACTTCGAACACACGCATGCGGCTGGCGATGTCGGGCCGGCGCTGGGCGAAGCTGTCCAGGCCCGCGCCCAGGATCACGTACTGCGCGACGCCCTGGGCGGCCTGTTCCAGCACCAGGTCTTCCACGAAACGCGCCCGCGCGACCATGGACGCGCGGAAGGTCCGGGTGAAGATCGGATCCATGTCGGGGCGCTCGTGCCAGCTGTCCGGCGGGGCCAGCAGCCGCAGGCCGATGTCGTCCTCGAAGACATGCGGCGGCGCATCGGCTTGCAGATGCAGGGCGCGCCACAGCGCGGTGCGCTCGGCCGTGCTGTCTGGGCTGGGGGCTTTGCTGTTCGGCATGGCGGTCGCTCCGCTTTTACTTGGGCGCCTGCAGGCTCCAGACACGGCCGTCGGGATCGCGCACCGTCATCTCCTGCGTGCCCCAATGGGTGTCCTGGAAGGGGGAGACGACTTCGACGCCGGGGTCCAGCTGGAGCGCCCGGGCATCGGCGACTTTCATCACCAGCTGCATGGCTGGCGCCTGGTCGGCGGGCACTTCGGCGATGAAGAGGTAGGGGCCCGGGCCGTTGCGGAGCTGGCCGGAGTTGTGGTCGGTTTCGAAGTCGAGCGTGTAGCCCAGGGACTGGAAGAATTTGGCCGACCTGCCCCAGTTGTGGGTCGTCAGGAATATGGCTTCTACACCTTCGGTTTTCATGGGATGGCTCCTAGTTTGGGTCGGCGGGCTTGTCGGCGTGATCGGCCAGATAGGCCCGCAGGGCTTCGGCGACCAGGGCCGACAGCGAAAGCTCGGCTTCGATCGCATGGTGCTTGACCTCCCGGATCAGGCTGACCGGCAGGTACACGTTGAACTGTTTGACGCTGTCATCACTCATGTTGCTATGATGCTAGCAAGCTATATTTTTTGTCAATGCCGTTTGCCGGCACGCTTTGTCGATACGTTTCGTCAACGTCGTCAAACGGTCACCCAGTCAGGCTGTGATGGTCGGACGCGGCAGGGGCAAGCCGCCCGACGGCGTCTCGAAGCGCTCCCGCAGCGAGGCTGGCGCCGTGGCGGCGCCGGCCCGTCCTGCCGCGCAGGCCGGGCCCAACCGCCGACGCCAGTTAACATGTGACCCAATGACCACGCAGCTGACCGTCTCACCGGCGCAGTCGTCCCATGGCGGACGCCCGCCTCAGCCAGAAGATCACCCGTTCCCGTCCCGGATCGCGACGGCGGCGGATCATCGCGGCGTCCAGTCCGCATCAAGGAGTCCCTGCATGGCGGAGCTGGCTTATGCCTATCTTGCCCCTTCCGAATTCGCGCAGCGCCCGGGCCAGGCCGACCTGAGCCTGGCCACCAGCGGCGGCGTCGCGCCGTCGGGCGCGGTGGCGCATCCCTTCTTCTTTTCCGGTTTCGTGGCGCAGCCAGCCGTGGTGGCGCAAGCGCTGCTGATGCTGGCGCGGGTGGCGCGCACGCGGTTCTATGTGCCGCCCAATACCCTGGCGGCGGTGCTGCGGGCGGCCGATCCGGTCGTGACGTCCACGCCCGAGGGCCTGCGCTTCGAGTCGTTCAGCGTGTGCTGCGGCGTGTATGCGCGCCTGGACGTGGACGCGGCGGCGCTGGACGCCACGCACGTGGCGCCGGGCGTGACCAATGTGGATGTGAATCCGCCGCTGCGCCAGGCACTGGCGGGGCTGCGGGCGTCGGAGCCCCTGCACCTGAACGTGGGCAGTGATGCCTTGCGCGTGTCGACCGGAGCGGGCGAGATTGTCGAGGAAAAGGTGCCGCTGCCCACCCGCTGGCTCAAGGGTTTTGCCGAGACGCAGATGCTGTCGGCGGGCATGGCGTGCCGCCATGCGCTGACGGGGGCGGCCCTGCGCCAGTTCGTGCAGGCGCTGCCGCGGTCATCGTCGACCAAGACCGTGATGTGGGCGACCCAGGCGGCCCGCTCGCTGCGGCTGGCCACGCAGGCGACGCCCGGCGCGGTCTGCGTGGCGGGGCCGGAGCGGCTGCGCGTGCTGGAGCCCTTGTTGCGTTATGCCACCGCGCTGCGCGCCTATGGCGCGGAGACGGCGGCGGGCGCGCTGCCGCAGGCCAGCGCCTGGGTGCTGGAGCTGCCCGGCGCGCGGGTCACGCTGGGTCTGAGCCCGGAAAAGGCGCGGGGGTTCTCGGGCGAGGGCGCGGTGCTGCATCTGGTCGCGGACGGCGATGCGAATGAGGACGCGGCGTTCGTGTCGACGCTGCTGGCTTTCGAGCCGCGCATCGATATCGCGCAGCTGGCCGCCCGGGCCCTGTTGCCCGACGCGCAGATCGCGTCCGCGCTGGGCGTGCTGGCGTCTTCCGGCCAGGTGGGGTTCGATCTGGCGGCGGGCGCGTACTTCCATCGCCCGCTGCCGGTGCAGGCGGGGCTGCTGGATACGTTGCATCCCCGGTTGGCCGAGGCGCGCAAGCTGGTGGCCGGCGGCGGGGTGCGGCGCGAAGGCGAGGGGCAGTACACGGTGCAATCGACGCAGCAGCGCTACCGGATCGCGCTGGGCGCCGAGCCCGCGCAAGACCGTTGCACCTGCCCCTGGCACGCCAAGTATCAAGGCACGCGCGGGCCGTGCAAGCACACGCTGGCGGTGCGCATGTTTCTTGATCCCCTCAATGCGCCTGGAGCCGGAGCATGACCTTGAACCTGACCGAACGCCGCGCGGCGCTGCGCGAGGCCGCCGGCGGCGGCGACGCGGCGGATATCGCGCCGTTCGCGCGCGCGCTGGACGGCGCGGACGAGGACGAGCGCGCCGCGCTGGCCAAGGCCTTGCCGCCATCGCGCCTGTTCAACGCGGAGGGGCCGACGCCCCGGGCTTGCTTTGTGCTGGCCGCATTGGGTAAACCCAAGCTCGTGGCGGAGACGCTGGCGCCGGCGGACATGGAACGCAAGCGCGAATATGGCGCGCGCCACGGCGAGATGACGCCGGCCGTGATCGAGGCGGCAGCCGGACGGGACGCAACGTGGCGCGCCGCGTTCGTCGAGCTGTTAGCGGAGCAGTACTGGTGGGGTGAGCATCTGGCATGGCCGGTATGCCACGCGCTGGTCCGGCTGGACGGCGATGCGCCCTTGTCGGCGGCGTATCTGCGGTGCTTCGTGAGACAGGTCAGCGCCGTCGGCGCGGACGGGCAGCTGGACGCGGACCACGGCAAGCTCATGGCCGCGCACCTGCGGGCACATCCCGATTGGATCGGGCGTGAATTCTGGGCCTTGTTCCGGGTCGAGGGCATGGGCGCCGATTACCAGCTCGTCGAGCGCACCGGGCCGGCTTGGGACGCGGCCGTCCTGGCGTTGTGCCAGGAAGAGCCGGCGTTCCGCGAGCGGCTGCTGGTCGAGTCGAGGGAAGCGCTGCTGCGAGATTTTTCAGCGAAGAGCATCGCCTGGTACTTGCGCATGCATCGCCTGGCCGATCCGGCCGCGCACGAGGTCGTCGCCAGCCAGCACGCGTATCTCGCCGTGCTGGCCACGGCGCCCAGCACGGCGGTGGGCCTGGCCCAGGACATGCTCAAACGTGCCGTCGGGCTGCTGGACGCGGACGCGATGATCGATGCCGGGGCCGCCGTCCTGACGCGTGCGGAGAAGAAGCTGGTCAAGGCCCAGCTGGGGCTGTTCGCCGCGCTCAGGACCGATGCCGGGCAGCGCAACCGCCTTTCGCGGATCGTCGGCGAGGCGCTGGAAGGCATGCCGCTGGACCTCGCGCCGCTGGCGCGCAAGCTGGTGGACTCGTCGGACGAGACGCAGCGGGCCGCCACGGATGGCGAGATGGGCGCGCGGGAAGAGGGGGCGGCCCAGGCAGTCACGATACCGCCGCCGCGTCGCGAACCGTTGCCGGATCTGCCCGACCACACGCTCGCCATCGTCGATGACGAGGCATTGCATGCCTTGATCCGCGCGCAGTTCGAGGGCGCCGGGGACGGCGCCGAGTTGCCTCGCCTCTTCGCCTACCTGGCCAGCCGTCCGCAACTGCAACTGCCGGAGGCGCTGCGACACCGCGCCGCCGAGATCATCGAGTCTGTGTGGGACGAGCGCAATGCCTCGCCGCGACGCCTGCTGGCCGCCGCGCTGCTGGGCCGGGACGACGTCAGTTTCCAGGGCTATGCCCGCTATGTCGTGGCCAGCGCGGGCAAGCCGGATCCCGTGGGCGTGGCATTGCAGGAAAACACGTTCACCAGCCAAAGCTACGACGTGGCGACCGGCGACTGGACGATCCGCGATACCTGGACCTCCCGCTCGGGCTACCAATATCTGCCGACGCATGCGCCGCTGGCTCTGCTGGCCGGCGTCTTTCACGAACTGCGGGCCAGCCGGGCGCGGGGCGAGCCGTTCATTCCGCCGGTGGCCGTCCCCGGCCAGCGCTTCGTCTGGGAACGGGTGCTGGCCGAGCCGGGCGCAGGGACTTTTTCGCGCGACTTGCAGGTGTTGGGAGAAGGGCCCAAGCCGTTCTGGATGGCGGCGGCCGACGCTTCCACATCGCCTGCCCTGGATGTCGCCGACGTGCCCGCCGAATTCACCTTCCGCGCCCAGGAGGCGCGGGAACAGGACGGCTACGACCAGGTGGTGCAATGGACGGCCTGGCTGCTGCGATCCAACCCCGACACGCTGGCCGCGCACTTCCATCCGATGTTGTGCGCGGCGGTGAATGTGATCAACGTGCGCGGCCTGGGGCCGCTGCTGGCGGCGCTGGGCGCGTCCCGCAGGGCGCCGGGCGGACCCGTGTACTCGGCCTTGGCGCTGGCCGCGTCGGCGAAGATGACCGAGCAGCGCGCCCAGGCGGCGGAAGCGATCGCGCGCTTGGCCGACGTTGGCCTGCTGGATCCCGCGCCGTTCGCCGAGCAGATCGCGGCGCATCTGGCGGACGGTTTCGCCTTGGCCGGGCGGCTGGCGCAGACGCTGGCCGACGCGTCATCCATCAGCGCGCTCGCCGGCTGCCGCGCGCTGCAGACGCTGGAGGCGCTGTTGCCCAGGCTGGTCGATGCCGACGGCAAGCCGATGGCCCCGGCCGCCAAGCTCATCGAGCTTGCCGCGCGCCTGTCCAACGACTATGGCATGCCGATAGCCTTGCCCGCCACGCTGGCGGCGCGCCGCAAGGGCGCGTCGGTGCTGGCGGTGACCTTGCGCAGCCTGGAAACCGTCGCGCCGCGCGCGACGCCCTTGGCCGAAACCGCCGCTGCCGCCGCGCAGCGCACTCACGAGGAATAGCCGCTCGCATGACGACTTACGAAAATATCTTGGGCTACTACCGCGACCTGGCGCGGCTGGTCGAGGAAGGCGCGAGCTTGCGCGCGCTGTACGACGCCATGCTGGGCGTGCAGTCGGCAGACCTGCGCGCGGTGGACGCCTCGCCCAGGCGGCTGCGCGAGATGGCGCAAGGCTGGTCACAGCGCCCGAATTTCGTGCCGATCCGCCTGAACGAGCTGTTCAACGGGCTCCAGGTCGAGCACACCGATGACTACGTGCTGGCCATGGTCGGCGGGCTGGGCGGGCGGCACGAGCAGGAAGTGCGGCTGTTTATGCTGCGCCATGACCACGCGCTGCGCGATCAGGTGTTCTGGCGGGTCTTCGAGGTGGAAGGCGGCGGCGAGATCTCGCTGGCCAACATCGACAAGTTCTCGCGCGAGGAATTCAACTGGCACAACACGGTCGTGCTGCTGGCCAACGAAGGCACGCTGGAGCGGGGCCGCGTGCTGCGCGGCTGCCTGGAGGCGCTCAACCGGGATTTCTCCGCCTATCGCGCCGGCTGGTTCTCGCGCGTGTATGCGTCCCTGGCGCCCACGCCCGAAGAAACGGCGGCGGACCAGCCGCTGCTGCGCCTGTGCCTGGGTTCGTCGATCACCGCCACTGTCTCGCTGGGCGTCAAGCAGCTGGAGGTCCTGCACAAGCACGGCCTGCTCGACGCCGCGCCCTTCGTGCAAGCTTGCGGCGGCGCTTTTTCGGGGCCGAAGGCGGCGGCGCTGTCGGTGCTGCGCATGCTGGAGGCGCTGGGCGCGCGGGCCGCGGTCGAGTCCGACGCGGTGGCGCAGGCGCTGGCTTTGGGCCTGGGGCATCCGCATGCCGACGTGCAGCGGGCGGCGGTGAAGGCGCTGGCCAGGCTGGGCCGTGAGGATCTGGCGCATCAGCAGCGCGACGCGCTGGCGCCGGCGGTGGCGGCAATGCTGTCGGACGCCGGGGCCGGGAGCGCGGCAGGGGAAGGGCTGGCGGCGGGCGGCCAAGCCCCGCCTTCGTCCAACGCGCTTCCCGGCTTGCCGCCGCCCGCGCCGCTGCGCCCCTGGACCGACGAGGATGCCCAGGAACGCTATGCCGCGCTGCTGGAAGCGCCCGCCGACGCGCTGGAGTTCGAGCTGGCGCTGGCCTGGCTGGCGACGTCCGGGCAGGTGGCGGCCACGATCGCGCCCCTGGCGAAGCGGGCGCGCCACCTTGCCGAGCGCGACGAACAGCACTACGCGGCTGCGCTGCTGCTGGCGGCGCACGATCCCGCGAGCGCGTTCCTGCCGCGAAAGTTCTGGCAAAACACCAGGAGCCGGCAGGTCGATGGCGAGTGGGTGCGGGAGAATGTGGGCGAACCCAAGGCGCTGCCCAGCGCCGAGGAAACCACCATGCTGCCCAGTTTCGTCACCCGGCTGCGCGAGGTGGCGGGGATCGTGCAGGGCAGGGCGTCGCGCCGTCCGCTGCTGGCCACGCCCACCGACACGCAGGGCTGGGTCGATGCCGATGTTCTGCTGGCCCGTTACGAGGCGGGCAAGGAGAGTGGCGCGCCGTTCCCGGTGGATCTGACCCAGGCCTTGCTGCGCGTGCCGCCCGAACAGCGCGCGCGCGTGGTCGAGGCCACCGGCGGCGCGTGGCCGCGGATCACCGACACCTTGCGGATCGAGTGGCACAGCCGTGGGTCGGAAACCTTGAAGGCCGATGGCTCTCCGCAATGGGTGTGGTGGCACCCCGAGATCCAAGCGGAGCCCATGGAAGCGCCTTCGGCCACGCAGCCGGCGCTGATTCCGTCGGGCCCGCTGCGCTACAACGACGGCGTCGACGCCCATGCGCTGGTCTGCGCCGAACTCGGCCTGGCCCATCCGGCGTCGACTTTGCCGCTGACGGCCGCCAATCTGGGGCTGATGAATGTCGCGGCGAGCGATGACGCCGAGCACCGCGCGGCCGCCATCCTGCGCGTGCTGGCCACGCATCCGGGCGCCTGGCGGTCCGAAACGGCCCAATTGCTGGCCCTGGGCATGGCGGCCAAGCAGGCCGGGGTGCGCGCGCAGGCGGTGGAAGTGTTCGCCGCCGCGATCCCGGGCCGCGTGGACGCGGCGGCCGTGGCGCAGGCTTTTGCCGCCTGCGCGCCCGCCATCGTTCTGACGCGCTGGGCGGAGTCCTTCGCGGACGCCGCGACGCTCGCGCCCGCCGCCGTCATCGCGGTGCTGGGCGGCCTGCTGCCGCGCCTGGACCCCAAGGCGCGCGGCATCGGCGCGCTGCTGACGGTGCTGCTGGATGAGTCGCTGCGCCACGCGCGTCCGGTCGAGGATGTGGACCTGCGCGGCTGGCTGGCGGGCTTTGCCGGCGGGTCCGCCGCCGCCAAGGCCGCCAAGGCGCTGTTGGCGTTGGGGACGCCATAGCGCGTCCGTTCGCGTCCGCCGGCCCGCCGCGATCAGCGATATAGTGATGTGCCTTCAAGGTTCCCGCCCGCGCGGCGAGCCAGTATTTGTCTTTGATTCAGGAAGCCTGCATGACCCGGACCGCCGAACAGTTTCACGAACGCATGTGGGATATTCTGGATCCCGTTGACACCGAGTACTTCGAGGTCGTGGCCGCGCCCGCGCCCGACGCGCAGGCAATCGCCAGCCTGGAGGCTGCTGTCGGCTTCCCGTTGCCGGCGGCGTTCGCGGCCTTCTGTCAGCGCGCCAACGGCCTGTGCGTGATGGCGCGCGAGGAAGTCTGGCCGCATGCGAAGGAATTCGAGGTCGGCCCCGCCTGGACCTTCTGGCGCGGCCTGGTGCTGCTGGGCATCGATGCGCCGGAACTGCCTGAATGGGCCAGCATCTCGGCGCAGCAGCGCCAGCTGGCCGAGGCCGGCCTGCCCGGCATCCTGCCCGTGCTGAAGATCGTGGGCGACGGCAGCCGGATCTGGGGCGTGGATCAGGCGGGAACGGTCGTGGTGATCGACGACATGACCGATCCGGAGCCGCTGGAAGGCGATCTCACCGACCTCTATGCCGAACAGATCGCCGAGCTGATGCAGCGTCAGCAGGACATGGCGCAGCGATTGGCTGAGCGCGCAACGCGCAAGCAGGGCAAGCTGCCGGGATAAGGCGCGGCGGGACGCCGGCTGATCCCTGGCTCGATCAACATCTCTCGAATCACTTCAAACCGCTCAAGACCACACATGATCCGTTTACCGAGCAAAGTCGCCGCCTTGGCCGCAGGCATGCTGATGACGCTGGCGTGCCAGGCGCAGTCACCAACACAGCAACCCGCGCGGGAGACGCCCGCGTCGTCGACAACGCCATCGGCGCAGTCGCCTACCGTCGGCGCCTGGCGCAAGGTGTCCGATGCGCAGTTCAATCAGCAATACCGTTTCTCGATGCTGCCCGGCGTGGTCGCCGCGGGCGGCAAGAGGGCGGTGTACGACTACCAGGCCGGCAAGATCGTGTGCTGCCTGGTCGTGGTCGGGCCGGAGATCAGCGAGGCCGAGCTGGACAGCAACTACGGCATTCCGGGCCCGTGGATCACCGATCTGGTCAATGGCTGGAACCTGGACGCCGCGCCGTACCGGCCCCGCGTGCAGCTGCTGCGCGCCGAAGGCGCCTTGCTCGACTACGAATTCTCGGACATGGCCGACGAGCTGGGCGGCCTGCTGCTGCCCGCCCAGGCCCGGGCGGTGGCGCCGCGCACGCTGGAACTCGATGGCCAGCGTTACAGCGTGACGCGCAAGGATGTGCCGCTGGCCAGCGACGACGGCATGGTGCATGCCTATGCGCTGCGTCCGGCCCAGGGTGGCAAGCCCCTGGCGGTCGAGGTTCCCTACGGGATCTATTGAGCGCGATCGTGGCGCGACGCGTTTTGAGAAGGAGATGGCGGCAAGCATGAGCGCGACCCTGCAAGTCACGGAAGAACCCCTGTCCGACGAGGACATCCTGCTGCTGCGCCGCAGCCGCGGCGGCAGATTGCTGACGGCCGTGTTCGCCGGCCTGATGTTTCTGTTGCTGGCGAGCAGCGTGGTCCTGTTCGTGGTGCTGGTCATTGTCGACCGCAGCTTGCTGATCAGTGGCGACGGCCTGGTGATCCTGTTGTGCACGGCGGCGATGGGGGCCTTCGCGGTGTTTCTCGGGCGCAGGTTGTTGAAGCTGCCGCGCGCCTGGCGTCGCTTCAACCAGGTCTTGAAGGGGCGCATGCCCAAGCAGATCGTTGCCGGCCATCTGACCGGCTTCGGCCCGGCCGAGTCGCCCGGCATCTGCTACGCCTTTGGCGAGCAGCGCGTGAATGTGGCCCTGCCGTTCTGGAACGAGGTGTCCAGAGACACCCGCGACGGCTTCCGGCCCCTGGCGGCCGCGGCGCTGACGGACCTGCCCGTGCGGCTGCATCTGCTGACGCTGTCGCCCGACACGCCGCCCGTGCTGCTGCGGGCCGAGTATCCGATGAGCACGCAAGTCTGGAATTCGGTCGAGGAAATCAGCGATGCCGACCGCGAGGCCGTGCGCAATGAGGAACTGAGCCTGCGCAAGTTCTTCTACGTGGTCGCCCTGGCCGTGCTGGTCGGCAGCTTGTTCTGGAGCCCCTTGATCCTGCTGGCCGGCTTTCTCTTCCTGCTGGGACTCGTGCTGGGCATGCGCAGCCCCAGGCTCAAGCGCGCGCGGTACAAGCACGGCGTGCGCGGGGTGGTCGAGGAAGTCGTGACCTATCGCTTGCGCACGACCAACTCGAACGTTGCCACGTTGGTTCACAACTATCGCATCGGGGGCCTGATGTACCGGGTCGAGCACTTCGGGCCGGTGGCCGAGCCGGGTCAGCGCGTGGAGTTCGAGTATCTGGACGGATCGGACTTCCTGGGGCCGCGCGCCTTGTTCTTCCGGATCGAAGACCAGCCGGTCATGACGCTGTGAGGGCGTCGCGCAGGGCGTCGAGCGCCGCCGGCCTTCGCCGGGTCGCATGCTTAATATCACCAGGAGCAATTCATGTCCGCCATTATGGACGTATCCGATCAGCCTGAGGGGTCCGTGAGCGATGCCGGGCGCTATGCGCTCGGCCTGACGGAACCGGGCAGCCATGTGCTCATCCGGGAAGCGGGACGCGGCGATCTGGTCATCGGACCCGCCGGCATGGGCAAGAAGGCCGATCTGCACGTGACGCCCGACGCGGCGATTCACTGGCCGGCATTCGATCCCTATGCCACGCCGGCGGGATCGCCGTGGCCGCGCTATATCGGCTATCACGGCAATGACGCCGGCTTCATCGGCTGGTCGGCGCGTCGTCCCATCGAGCAATTCAGCTGGACGCCGGCATTCGGCGATGCTCGCCGCGTCGACGCCGGCGCCGCGCGGATCCACACCTTGCAACTGCGCCTGGACGAAGGCGGCGGTCATCTCGACATGACGCTGCCGCCGGATTGCGCGCTGCACCTGTTTGGCGATCTGTCGCGCCTGACCGCCGACGGCGAGCCGCCGGGTTCGCTGACGCTGGCGCCCACGCTGGGCCGCCGGCCTGGCATGGCGCCGTATGTCCTGCCCGACCTGGGGCTGTTGCAACAGGCGTCGTCGCTGTCGCTCGATGGCGGGCCGATGGGACAGGCGATTTCCCTGCAAGGCATCGAGCGCTTTCCGGCGCTGACGCAGCTCATGCTATGGGGCCGTTTCGCCGATTGGGACGCGCTGTTGCGGCTGCCTCATCTGCGGGCCCTGGAAATCCGGTTCACGCCCGACCTGCAGGGCCTGCCGCCGCTGGACAGCTGGCCGCTGCTGGACCGCTTCATCGCCTACAACGTCGACGAAGCCGCCGGCAAGCGGCTGAGGGCGCAGATGAAGGCGCGTGGACAGCAGCGGGCCTGGACCAGCCATGCCTCGGTCAGCCAGCTGCGCAAGCCGGAATGGTGGCAACGTGAATACGGGCGGCCTTTTTCGGGCTGGAGCGGCCGTCAGGCCAAGGCGGCGAACGCGGCCTACGATGCGGCGCGGGACGCACTCGACGGCGCGACGGATATCGAGGCGGCGCAGGCGGCGATCACGGCCTTCGCCGCGCATTTCAACCAGATGAAGGGCATCGAAACCCCGGAGCGCGACGACATCGGCGAGGCCGTCTGGCAGTTCAGCCAGCGGGATTCGGCCTTGCGGCTCGGCGTGACCGAGGAGCAGGCGCAGCGCTGGTTCGATGCGGTGCGGGACTACTAGGACGGCAAGCGGGCAGCGTCGGGCGGCTCGGCCGCCGGGGACGCCGCGCGCCGGGGCGGTCCCGCGCAGCGGCAGCCTTAACGGAACGGATGGATATCGAAAGGGCCGTCGCCGACCGCCGTGCCTACGACCCGCAGTTCCGGATCGAGCCATTCGGAATAGTGCAGGCCCTGGTGCGCGAAATGCGTCACGGCGGCTTGCGCGACCGACTCGGTTTGCATGAAGGCGGAGAAATCCACGCTGTCCAGCTGATCCAGCGTGATCCGGCCCAGTTTCACCAGGCATTCCTTGCGCACCCAGAGCCGCAGGAAGGCCAGCGCGGCGGGCGAGACGGGGGCATCGGCGTCCGCATCGGATGCGGCCATGGACTGGAGCCGCTTGCGCTCCGCCGGGGCAAGCGCGAAATCCAGGTCGGAATGATCCGGCTGCGACGCGTTCCATCGTTCCAGGTCGATGCCGACGGGCCGGTCGCCGCAGGCGGCGGCGACGACGCCCTTTGCGTGGCTCAGGCTGACATGCAGCCCGGGATGATCGGGCAGGGTGGGGCGGCCATGCGGGCCGCCGCAGGTGTCGCAGCGCTGCCGCAGGACGATCGTCCCGGGCGGCGCGCCGATGATCGAGGCGGCCATGGCGCGCACGAGCCGGTGCGCGGCGATGAAGTCGCGCCGGTCCGCGTCGTGCGCGAAGGCGTTCGCCCGCTCGCGTTCCTCCTGCGTCAACGGGATGTCCTGGGCCGCGAGCGCGTCCAGGACGGCCCGCGTGGCGCCCCAACCCAGGACGCCGCGCCGGGCGCGTGGCGGCTTGCTCATGCTGTGGGACATGAGCAGCGCGATCCCGTCTCGTGCGCGGGCGGGCGCGTCATGCCGCCGCCGGCTGGGCCTTGCCCTTGCGGTGGTTGCGGAACAGCAGATGCGTGGCCGCCAGGTGAAAGCGCACTGCCAGCGCGGCGCATTCGGCGTCGCGCGCCCGCAGCGCGGCGATGATCTGCCGGTGGTGCTCGACGCTGCGCAGCATGTCGTCGTCGCCGTAGAAATAGAACGAGCCGATGATGATCGGCATGTCCAGCAGGTTCTCGACCATGGCGCGCACGCGCGCCGACTGCGCGGCTTCCAGCAGTTTGTGGTGGAACTGGTTGTTCAGCTGCTGGACCTGCTGCACGCGGTCGGGGGCGGCGGAGCGGACCGCGTCCTGCATGGACTGGTTCAGCCGTTCCAGTTCCTCGATCTGCGCGTCGCTGGCGTGGCTTGCGGCCAGCCCGGCGGCGTAGGGTTCCAGCAGCATGCGCAGCTCGAAGGCCTCGTCGATGTCGCGGTCCTGCCAGCCCAGCACCACGGCGCCGCGCCGTTCCTCGCGCGTCACCAGGCCGTCCGCGATCAGCCGTTCGATGGCGTTGCGCACCGGCGTGCGGCTGACCGACATTTCGGCGGCGATGTGCTCTTCGCGCAGCCGTTCGCCCGGCAGGAAGGAGCCCGCCATCAGGCGGCGTCGCAGTTCCCCGTATACGTGATCGCTGGCGTTGGACATGGTGAGGCGGGCGTGTCATCCAAAAACTGGACTATAGCGGACGGCGGGCGCGCGTCGAAATCGGGGCTGCGCCTACAGCCGTCCACCACCAGCGCTTGCGCTTTCGCTGTCAGTCCGCGCGCGCTTGCGCCAACCGTTCCAGGAACCGGGGCCACACGTAGGGATTGAGCAGGCGCTCTGGCCGGATGCCGGCCAGCATCTGCGAGATCTGGCGCGCGGAGGCCGCCGCCACCTTGCGGCGGCCTTCATGCGTGACGCCGCCGGTATGGAAGGCGCTGGCCACGTTGGGATGCTGCAGCAGCCGCGACGCCGGCGAGGGCGGCTCGACGCGCCACACGTCCAGCCCCGCGCCCGCCAGATGGCCGCTGTCCAGCGCGGCCAGCAGCGCGTCTTCGTCGTGGATGCCGCCGCGCGCCGTCGACAGGAACAGCGCGCCCGGCTTCATGCGGGCAAAGGCCCACGCGTCCATCAGGCCGCGCGTGGCCTCGTCCAGCGGGCAGTGCAGGCTGAGGATGTCGGCCCGGGCCAGCAGGGTGTCGAAGTCCACGGGTTCGGCGCCGCGCGCGCGGATTTCCTCGGCGGTCAGCAGCGGATCGCAGGCGATGACCGTCAGGCCGAAGCCCTGCGCGATGCGCGCCACCCGGCGGCCGATTTCGCCGATGCCGACAAGGCCGATGGCGCGGCCCTCGATCTCGCGTCCCATCAGCGCTTCGCGGCTGCGGGCCGTGCCGGCGCGCAGGGCCGCGCCCGATTCGTCCAGGCGCTTGACCAGTGACAGCAGCAGCGCATAGGTCATTTCCGCCACCGAGGCCGCGTTGGCGCCGGCCTGGTTGACCACGGCCACGCCTGCCTGCGTGCAGGCCGCCACATCGATCGTGTCGTAGCCCGCGCCGCCGGAGGACACGCACAGCAGTCGCGGACAGGCCGCGAGCAGGTCAGGCGTGACCTGCCAGCCACGCGGCACTTCATCCCTGGCGGCGCTGACGTGATAGGCCCGCGCCTGCGCCAGGCCCTCGGCCGTGCGCGCGTCACCGGCGGCGGCCGCTAGCACGGACAGGCGCAGCGCGGCGTCGTCCTGGATGGCCGCGTCGAAGACGGGATCGATCCACAAGTCCAGCCGCGCGACCGTGAACGCGTGCCGTGCGGGCGCTGTCATCGTCAGACCCCCGCGCAGCCGAGCTGCCTGAGGCGCGCGTCGATCCACGAGGTGTCCAGCGTGCCGGCGGCGATGTCGGCCAGCATTCGTTCCTCGATCTCGTGCTTGGCCTGGGCGGCTTGATAGAGCGTTTCGGCCTGGTCGAACGGAATCGCCAGCACGCCATCGTCGTCGCCCAGGATCAGGTCGCCGGGCGCGATGGTCATGCCGTCCAGCGCGATGATGCCGTTGATTTCGCCGGGGCCGTCCTTGTAGGGGCCGCGATGGGTCACGCCGGCGGCATAGACGGGGAAATCGCCCTGCCGGATCGCGCCGCAGTCGCGGATCGCGCCGTTGATGACGATGCCCGCCACGCCGCGCGAGCGGGCGTAGCTGGTCATGATCTCGCCGATGATGGCGTTGGTCAGGTCGCCGCCGGCGTCGACGACGATGACGTCGCCGGGCTGAGCCAGGTCCAGCGCCTTGTGCACCAGCAGGTTGTCGCCGGGGCGGGTGCGGACCGTGAGCGCCGGGCCGGCCATGACCGCGCCGCCGTGCATGGGCCGCAGGCGCGGGCCGCCGGCCGTCATGCGCGACATGCAATCGCTGATATTGGCCACCGGGATCCGGCGGAACCGTTCCGCCAGGTCCGGCGCGACCGCGCGCGTGCGCGCATGTATCTGGAATCCGTTCATGCTGCTTCCGTCTTGTCTGTGTTGATGCGCATCGGCGTCATTGCTTGGGAATGCCGGCGTCCCGGACCACCTTGCCGAACACATCGTGGTCGGCGCGATGGCGCTGCGCCAGGTCGGCGGGCGTGCCGCTCATCACGGTGTAGCCGGCGTCTTCCAGTTTCTTGACCAGCTCGGGCTTGGCCTGCACCTTGCGCAGCGCCTGGTTCAGCGTGGCGACCACGTCGTCGGGCGTCTTGCCCGGCGCCATCAGGCCCCACCAGATGAATTGGTTGATCGTGGGATAGCCGCTGTCCACGAAGGTGGGCACGTCGGGCAGGGCGGGCGAGCGGTCGGTCGCCACCACGCCCAGCGCGCGGACCTTGCCGCCACGGATCTGCGACAGCAGCGTGGCCACCGAGCCCACGTACATGTCGATGCGGTTGCTGGCCAGGTCGGGATAGGCCTGCGCCCAGCCGCGATACGGCACGTGCATCAGCTCGATGCCGGCGGCCTGGCGCCACAGGTAGCCGGTGAGGTCGCCCGTGCCGCCCACGCCGGGCATGCCCAGCGAGATGAAGTTGGGCTTGGCCTTGGCGGTCTTGACCACGTCGGCGATCGATTGGTAGGGCGACTCGGGCAGCACCACGAACACGCTGGGCGAGGACGCGACCGGGCCGACGGGCTTGAAGTCCTTGAAGGTGTCGTAGCTGAGCTTGTTGTAGAGCCAGGGGTTGAGCACGATGTTGTCGGTCTGCGCCATGACCAGCGTGTGGCCGTCCGGCTGCGCGCGGGCCGTGGCGTCCAGCGCCAGGTTGCCGCCGGCGCCGGGCTTGTTTTCCACGACGATGTTCCAGCCGGTCTCCTCGGCGATGGCGCTGCCGATCATGCGCGTGAGCGTGTCTGTGCCGCCGCCGGGCGGGAACGGCGAGATGATGGTGATGGGGCCCTTGCCCAGATCGGCGGCCGAAGCCGCGGCGCAGGCGCCCAGGAGCGCGGCGCCGATAAGCGTCTTGATGCGTTTCATTGTCTTCCTCGTGTGTTTTTTTAGTAGCGCGGCCGCGCGTTGCGGCCGAAATTCGGTGCGCGGGGCCTTCAGCGCTGGCGGGCCAGCTGCTCTAGCCACGCCAGCCGCGCGGGGACGGAGTCTTCGACTTCGACGCCGCCCTGGGCGCGGGCGGCTTCGAGATGGCGCGCCGTGCGCGCGAACAGGCGCTCCACGCCGTCCAGCACCAGCGGCTCCAGGCCGGCTTCGTACAGCTGGTCGCGGGCTTCGCGGACTTCGGCGTGGCGGCGTCCGGCATGGTCCACGTGCGAGCGCACGAAGGCGTCCATGAAGGTGGTCAGCGGCGTGCGGTCGATGTCGGACAGCACCTCGTAGAGCGAGGCGCGCAGGCCCATGGCGTTGGCGGCGACCAGGCATTCCACGGCCAGGCTTTCCATGCCCTTGGTCATGATGCTGCGCAGCAGCTTGAGCCGCACGGCGTCGCCGGGCGCGCCGTCGATGGCGCGGGCCGGCGCGCCGCCGCTGGCGGCCAGCGCGATCACCTGGTCCGCGCCCTGGCCGGCGCACAGCAGCGGCGTGCGCTCGGCCAGCAGGGCGATGGCGCCCATGATGGCCACGTCCGTGAAGGCCTGCCCGCGCGCTCGTGCCGCGCTGGCGGCGGCCTGCATGTCGGCGGCGCTGGCGGTGGTGAAGTCGGCGTAGACGGCGTCCGTGCGCAGGAAGGCAAGGCTGGCCTGCGCCACGGCCGAGGCGCTATGGCCGTAGACCGCTGACACCACGATGTCGGCCTCGGCCAGCCAGGGGCCCGGCGCGGCGTGCAGGGCGGCGTTCAGCGAGGCGGCGCGGGCGCGCATGGCCTCGTCGTCGCGCAGTTCGCAGATGCCGATGATGTGATGGCCGGCGGCGGTCCAGGCCCGTCCGTAGCAGGAGCCGACTTCGCCGCAGCCCAGGAGTGCGATTTTCATGAAAAAGTACAAAAAAAATACAATATTGGCTTTGTACTCTCCAGGTGATCTTGTTGTTTATTGGTGATTTCCCTTGGGTTTGGAATTCTGTTTGTACAAAAAAAACACAAAAAAGGTTCGAAACAGCAGCGGGAGTCTACGGCGGGGGATGCGGACGCCGCCCCGCGCGGTCTCGGCGCTATCCGGGGGCGGCTGGTCCGCCCGTGATCGAGGCGTGCCGTGGGCTCGCAGGTAGGCAGGGCCGGCGACCAGGGTCTGCTGGCCGGCCCCGATGCGGCGCGTCACCAGCGTGGGTTCCAGCGTTTGCCCGGCGCGGATGGCCAGGTCGATGCGCTCGGCCAGCAGGTCGGCGCGGGGTGGTGGACGACGGCGCGTGCGGCTTGGATTCGTCCAGTTTCAAGGGGAATGGGGCGCCCGTCCGTGGCGGACCGGGTGTCGCGTCAGGACGTCGTCCGCGCCTCGCGCCGCACCGCCTGCGGCGGCATGCCGAAGCCGCGCAGGAAGGCCTCGCGCATGTGGCGCCGGTCGCGAAAGCCCGTTTCCCTGGCCACGACTTCCAGCGGATGCCGACTGCCTTCGATCATCAGGCGGGCGGCTTCGAGCCGCAGCCTTTCTACGGCCTTGGCGGGCGACTGGCCGGTCTCGGCCGTGAAGACGCGGCTGAACTGGCGCGGACTCAGCTTGGCCGCCTGGGCCAGTTCCTCGACGCTGAGCGGCTGCGCCAGGTTGCGCCGCGCATGTTCCAGCGCCAGCTGGATGCGGTCGGACTTGGGCGCCAGCCTGAGCATTTCCGAATGCTGTGATTGGCCGCCCGAACGGCGCTGGTGCATGACGAGGCGGTGCGCCACCGCGCGCGCCACCTTGGCGCCCAGGTCCTTTTCCACCAGCGCCAGCGCCAGGTCGATCTCGGCGGTCATGCCGGCGGATGTCCAGACCGGCCCGTCGGCGATGTAGATGCGGTCGGCCTCGACCTGCGCCTGGGGGCGGCGTTGCTGCAAGGCGTCGGCCCAGTACCAGTGCGTGGTGGCGCGGCGTCCGTCGAGCAGGCCGGCGTCGGCCAGCACGAAGGCGCCCGTGCACAGGCCGGCGACGCGCCGGGCGCGCGCGGCGAACCTGTCCAGCAGCCGCAGCAACTCGGGCGCGGCCGGCGCGGCCAGCGGTTGCAGCGTGCCGGCCACCAGCCAGGTGTCGGCCTGGCTGCGCGCGGTGAGCGGACGGGCCTGCAGCGTCAGGCCCGTCGAGGCGCGGGCCGAGCCGTCCAGCGCATAGGTGTCCACGGCATAGAAGGGCTCGGCCATCATCAGGTTGGCGAGTTCGAACACGGTCTGGGTGCCCAGCGCCATGACCTGGAAGCCCTCGGGCAGCGCGTAGCCGATGCGGTGCATGGAATTGTTCCTTCAGGGTATGTCTTGATTAATAACTATATACGTCATTTACGCCATTGCCGGCAAGCCGCAACATGCTTGCCATGGACGGGTTCCGTCCGCCTTCAAGGAGCAATACCATGGCACACACTCATCCCGGCACGGCGCTCGTCACGGGCGCTTCCAGCGGCATCGGCGCGCTGTACGCGGACCGGCTGGCGCAGCGCGGCTACGACCTGATCCTGGTCGCGCGCAACCGCGAGCGGCTGAACGCGTTGGCCAACACCATCAGCACGCGCAGCGGCCGCGCGGTCGAGGTGCTGCCGGCCGACCTGGGCGACCGCGCCGCGCTGGCGCGGGTGGAGGATCTGCTGCGCGAAGACGCCAGCATCACGCTGCTGGTGAATAACGCCGGCATCGGTACGCATACGCCGCTGCTGCAAAGCGACGTGGAGCAGATGACCCGCATGGTCGATCTGAACGTGACCGCGCCGATGCGGCTGGCCTATGCCGTGGCGCCTGCCTTCGTGGCGCGCGGCCGGGGCGCGATCATCAACATCGCGTCCATCGTGGCCATCGCGCCGGAACTGCTGAACGGCGTCTATGGCGGCAGCAAGGCCTTCGTGCTGGCGTTCAGCCAGTCGCTGCGGCACGAACTGGCCGCCGCCGGCGTGCAGGTGCAGGCCGTCCTGCCGGGCGCCACCGCCACCGATTTCTGGGCCATCGGCGGGCGACCGGTGGAGAACCTGGATCCGCGCATCGTGATGCGCGCCGAGGACCTGGTGGACGCGGCGCTGCTGGGCTTCGAGCGTGGCGAGGCGGTCACCATCCCCTCGCTGCATGCCAGCGAGAAATGGGATGCCTATGACGCCGCGCGCCTGGCCATGGCTGGCCAGCTGTCCAGCAATACCGTTGCGCCGCGCTATGCGGCAGCCCGTTGACGCAAGCCTCGATCCAGGGAGCACGCTTCATGCCACGCAACACCGAAACCGTCGAAAGCCTGTTCGAACGCCAGCGCGGCACGCTGCCGGATACCTTCGGCCTGCGGCCGCTGAGAATCGCGGACGGACGCATGACCATGGAAATGACCCTCGCCCCATGGATGATGGCGCCCAACGGCTACCTGCATGCGGCCACGCAGGTATTGCTGGCGGATACCTGCGCGGGCTACGCGACGCTGGCGCATCTGCCCGAGGGGGCCAAGGGCTTCACCACGCTGGAGCTGAAATCCAACTTCCTGGGCACGGCGAAGGAAGGCGTGCTGAGCGTGGAGGCCGTGGCCGAACACCTGGGGCGTTCGACCCAGGTGTGGTCCGCGACCGTGGTGGACGGAAAGGGACGCAGGTTGTCGCTGTTCCGCTGCTCGCAGATCATCCTGTGGTGACGGGGGCGCCGATCCCGGCCGGGATCGGCCTTGCGCGGGAGCGCGGTCCCGGTACGCCTGGCCTCGGCGCGCCGCGCGCATCCAGGCAGTAGCGGCGGGTAGGGGGCGGGATGGCGGTCATCCAGAAAGCGCAGCAATGGCGGGCGTTCGCCTGGCGCCTGGGCGGGACGCCTGTCATATTCCAGTCGCACAATCGGGGCGTTCTGGATTAAAAAAAGAGTCTTGCGCCGGACGTTCGGCCTACCGGGAGGAATCGTCATGGACCGCAACCGTCGGCATGCCGCCAGCAGGCGCGCATGGATCTTCATCGCGCTGTTGTCGGCGGTCCCCGCCGCGGCCTCGGCCCAGGAAGTCTGCGCCTTGCCCGCCACCATCGAGCGCGCTTCGCCCAAGCGCGTGGACTACGTCAACAAGGACCTGCCCACGGACTACCTGGCGCTGGTGCTGTCCTGGTCGCCCGAGCACTGCGAGACCCAGCGCAACCGGCCCGAGGGGCAGCGGCAGAAGCAGTCGTTCCAATGCTTTTCCGGCAACCGCTTTGAATGGGTGGTGCATGGCCTGTGGCCCCAGAACGGCCAGGCCCGCTCGGGCCGCGATCACCCGCGCAACTGCGAGGCCGCCGGCGCCGTGCCCGCGTCCGTGCTCAAGCAGCATCTGTGCATGATGCCGGGCGTGGAGCTGATGCAGAACGAATGGCAGGCGCATGGCACCTGCGGCTGGCGTTCGCCGGAGCGCTATTTCGCGGACATCCAGGCTGTGTACGGCACGCTGCATCGCCCCACCGTGCGCGACATGGCGGGCAAGAACGCCGACCTGTCGCCCAACCGCCTGCTCGACGCCACGGCGGGGGACGTCAAGCAGGCCTTCCTGCGGCTCAACCCGACGCTGCCGGCAGACAGCCTGCGCGTCAGCGTGGCCTCGAACAACCGGCTCAGGGAATTGTGGGTCTGCCTGGGCAAGGATCTGAAGCCGATGGCATGCCCGACGCGCGGGACGCCCGATGGGCAGCGGATCAAGATCAGGACGCCAATGCAGTGACTCGGCGTCGCTCGTGGCGGCGCGTATGCCAGGCGCATCTGGCGTAGCGCGGGAATGCGTGTTGGCTGGATACGCGCCAGACTTGTTACTCCCGCCGCGCGGCCGATCGGCCGCAATATCTCTCCCGACAACCCCGCAAGCGCCAAGCGCGGCGCGAGCACGGACACCAAGGAGAGAGCAATGCAAGCGCACAAGATCGGAACACGCGAGCAATGGCTGGCCGCCAGGCTGGAACTGCTGGACGCGGAAAAGAAACTGACGCGGCAGGGCGACGAGGTGGCGCGGCAGCGCCAGGCGCTACCCTGGGTACGGCTGGACAAGACCTACCGTCTGCAGACCGATGCCGGCAGCGCCACGCTGGCCGACCTGTTCCAGGGCCGTTCGCAACTGCTGGTCTATCACTTCATGTTCGGGCCGGACTACAAGGCGGGCTGCCCGTCCTGCTCGTCGATCGCCGACGGTTTCAACGGCATCGTCACGCATCTGGCGCATCACGACGTGATGCTGTGGGCGGTGTCGCGCGCGCCGCTGGACAAGCTTCAGATCTACAAGCGGCGCATGGGCTGGACCTTCCCGTGGGCCTCGTCGGCCGGCAGCGATTTCAACTACGACTTCAATGCCTCGTTCACCGAGACCCAGCAGCGCGAAGGGCCGGAATACAACTTCCGGCGCGACGATCCCGCCATGAAGCTGGCGACCGCCGCGGCGCCGCCGCCGGAATTCGTGTCCTGGGCGGCGACGACCGGCACCGACCCGTCCACCTACCTGCGCGAACGCGAGGGCATGAGCGCCTTCGTGCTGCAGGACGGCGTGGTCTATCACAGCTATTCCTCGTACTCGCGCGGCACGGACGCGATCTGGGGCATGTACGCCTGGCTGGACCGCGCGCCGAAAGGACGCAACGAGAGCGGCATGTGGCTGCGCCGCCGCGACGAATACGGCCAGCCATGAAGCGCCTGGCCGACAGCCTGTGCCTGGCCGCGGCGCCGGTCTTCGCGGCGATGGCCGCGCTGGCCGCCTGGCACGGCGATCCGGCCATGCGGATGCTGTGCGGGGGCGATGCCTGGCGGGTCGACGGCATGGCCTGGATGTACGCATTGATGAGCGCATTCCATGCCGCGCCGTGGCTCAGGCGGCTCGCGGGTCGGCAGGACCGGACCCGGCGGGCCATGCCCGAGGTTCGCGCCTTGTCGCCGCATCAGGGGAATCCCGGGGGAAGGACGAATTCCTTGTACGCCCCAAAGAAATGAACTAGGATTCATTGAATCGTGTGAATCCAGGTTCATTTCTTCATGGCCTACCGTCAGACCCCCGAAGTCGAAGCCCGTCTCCAGGACAACCGCAGCCGCATCCTGCAAGCCGCCCGCGCGCTGGTGAGCGAAGGCGGCTGGACCGAGGCGCAGGTCGCCAGCGTGGCGGCGGCGGCCGGCATCGCCACCGGCACGGTGTACCGGTACTTCCCATCCAAGGCGGAACTGTTCGCCGAGGTGCTGGCGCTGGTCTCGCAGCGCGAGGTGGACGTGCTGGCCGCCATCGCCCGGGCGGACGGCGGCGCCACCGTGCGGCTGCATTCGGCGGTGGCGACCTTCGTCAAGCGCGCCATGCGCAATCCAAGGCTGGCCTATGCGCTGATCGCCGAGCCCTGCGACAAGGAAATCGACGAGGTACGGCTGACCTATCGCGCCGCCATCAGCGAAACGATCCGCGCCATCGTCGCCGAGGGGCAGGCCGCCGGCGAGATGCGCGCCGACGTGCGGGCGGACATCGCCGCCACCGTGATCGTGGGCGGCTTCATGGAAGGCCTGATCGGTCCCTTGTCGCCGCTGAACCGCCAGCAGGAATCGCAGGCCGAAGCCTATCGCCACGATGTCGCCGTGCTGGCCGACCAGATCGCCACGCTGGCCTGCGCCAGCGTGGCCGCCGCTGCCGGCGCATTGCGGCAGCTACCCCGGAGACGCGCATGAACGAACCCCCGCCTTGCGCCGCGCTGATGGCCGGCTCCGCCCCGGACGCGACGCCCGTCGACCGCTACCGCACCCATGCGGTCCTGAACCAGGCCGAACCGGCCTGCGGTTTCAATGCCTACACCGGCGACGCGGTGCTGCGGGCCGCCATCGCGCGCGAGGCGCCGTGGGCGCAATCGCGCTGCGCGGCGCTGGGCGCGCTGGCCGGCGACGAACAGACACAGGAGTTGGCGCGGCTGGCCAACCGGCATGCGCCCGAGCTGAAGACGCATGACCGTTACGGCAACCGCATCGACTGGGTGGAATTTCACCCTAGCTGGCACGCGCTGATGACGCTGGCCTGGAAGCACGAGGTGCCGAACCTTGCCTGGCGCGCCGACGCGCCGGGCGGCCACTATGCGCGCGCCGTGCTGTCGTACCTGTGGAACCAGGTGGAGCACGGCACCGGCTGTCCCATGGGCATGGCCTACGCCGCCCATGCGGGTTTCGAGGCCGAGCCGGCGCTGGCGGTCTGGAAGCGGAAGTCGCTGGGCACCGAATACGAGTTCAGCCGGCGCGAGGTCGGCGACAAGCCGTCCGTGGTCATCGGCTACGCCATGACCGAGAAGCAGGGCGGCTCGGACCTGCGCCAGACGCAGACCACGGCGCGCTACTCGCACACGGACGATTACCACGGCGCGGCCGCGCACTGGTATGAACTGACGGGCCACAAGTGGTTCTGTTCGGTGCCGCAATCGGACGGCTTTTTCACGCTGGCCAAGGTGGACGGCGGCGTCACCTGCTTCTTCCTGCCGCGCACCTTGCCCGATGGTTCCTACAACCGCTTCTACGTGCAGCGCCTGAAGGACAAGGCGGGCAACCGCTCCAACGCCTCCAGTGAAGTGGAGTACGCCGGCACGCTGGCGATCCGCGTGGGCGAGGAGGGCAAGGGCATCCGCGAGATCCTGTCGCACTCGCACCTGACGCGGCTGGATTTCGCGGTCGGCTCGGCCGGCCTCATGCGGCAGGCGCTGACGCTGGCGCTGCGGCACACGATGACGCGCGGCGCGTTCGGCACGCCCATCGCCGACCGGCCCATGATGACCAACGTGCTGGCGGACATGGCGGTGGAGGTCGAGGCCTGCACGCTGATGGCGTTGCGCGTGGCCCGGGCCACGGACGGGATGCGCGACAGCGAGCACGAGCGCCTGCTGGCCCGCGTGGCCACGCCGGCCGCCAAGTACTTCAACTGCTCGCGCGCGCCGTCGATCGCCTATGAGGCGCTGCAATGCCATGGCGGCAATGGCTTCATCGAGGAGAACCCGATGGCCCGCGTCTACCGCGAAGCGCCGCTGAACAGCGTCTGGGAAGGCACGGCCAACATGATGTGCATGGACGTGCGCCGCGCCATGGCCAGGGATGCGCGGACGCTGGACGCGCTGTTCGATGAATTGCGGCCGCTGGCCGGCCAGGACGCGCGCTTCGACGCGCTGGTCCGGCATGTTGGCCGGCTGGCGCGCGACGCGGCGCGGGATGAGTTCCTGGCGCGTCCCATGACCGAGGCGGTGGCGCGCGCGCTGCAAGGCGCCGAGCTGTTGCGCCACGGCACGGACGAGGTCGTGGACGCGTTCCTGGATACACGCGGTCCCGACGCGGCGGGCGCCTGGGGATCGCACTACGGCACGCTGGCCGGCAGGACCGGCCAGGCCGCCGCGCAACGCATCTTGCGGCGGGCCGACGTGGCGGGCTGATGGCCGGCGGCATGCCTGCCGCCGTTTCTGCTGGTGAACCTGGAGACAGGAGGTGGAGATGAATGCGCTGCATGAAGCCGCAATGCCCAGCCGGGCCGAGCTGATGTCCGGCGACGACTACCGCGAATCGCTGCGCGGCTACCGGCCCCGGGTCTATGTGGACGGCCGCCAGGTCGAGAGCGTCGCGGACGAGCCGTCCCTGCGGCCGGGCGTCAATGCCCTGGCCTACACCTATGATTTCGCGCGGCGCGCGGAGGTCGCGCCCATCGCCCTGGCCACGCAGTCGCGGCGCAACCGCGTGGTCAGCCGGATGCTGCACATCAACGAGTCGTCCGGCGACCTGCTGAACAAGTTGGAAGCGGTGCGCGCGCTGTGCCAGGAAACCGGCTGCGCCCAGCGCTATCTGGCGCACGACGCGCTCAATGGCATCGGGCAGGCCGTGGCGCGGATCGACGACGCCACGGGCGGCACGGAACACCGCGCGCGCTTCGAGGCCTATCTGGCGCATGCGCAGGACCGCGATCTGTCGCTGGGCGTGGCGATGACGGACGCCAAGGGCGACCGCAGCCTCAAGCCGCACCAGCAGCCCAATCCCGAGGCCTATGTGCGCGTGGTCGAGCGCAACGCGCGCGGCATCGTCATCAGCGGCGCCAAGGCCATCGTGACGGGCGGCCCGTACATGCACGAGCTGCTGGTCATGCCCAGCCGCAACATGGGAGCCGAGGACGCGGACTTCGCGGTCTGTTGCGCGGTGCGCGTGGACGAGCCCGGCATCACCCTGGTGTCGCGTGCGGCCCGA